>PLGA01000059.1 GCA_003139735.1 Bryobacterales bacterium
CTCGCATCCGTTCATGCAGCGCCCGTCAAAGAAGAACTTGGTACCATCCGAATACGTGTATTCCACCGAATAGATGTCGAAATTCTGATCCACGTAGGCAACTCCTTCGGGACTGACCTTGTAATGCCGGCCGCCCAACGCCTGCGCCTTCACTGGCCATTCGTTCTTCATCCATCCCAGATGGTCGATGAGGTGGATATAAAAGTCGTTGTAGCAGCCTCCACTCGCCCAGATGAAGCTGTGGAAGCGCTTCACCTGGTAGAGCAGGTCGGTAATACCAGCCGGTTTGGGCAGGGAGAGGAAATATCCGCCGGGGCCATGCATGCGGTAACCACGCTGCAGAACGATCTCGCCGATCTCCCCGTTATGGACACGGTCAGCCAGTTCCTGGAGCGCCCGGCTGTGACGCGACATGAGCCCTACCCCCACCTTGAGGTTCTTGGCTGAGGCCTCCTGGGCGAGCGCGAACATGCGCTTGCTCGTTGGGCCGTCGGCGGTGAGGGGTTTTTCCATAAAGACATTCAAGCCCTTCTGGATAGCGTAGGTGAAGTGCACCCAGCGAAACGCCGGAGGCGTTGCGAAAATGGCGATATCGCCCGGCTTCAAACAATCCATCGCCTTCTGATAGGCGTCGAAGCCGAGAAACTGGCGATCCGGCGGCACGTCGACCTGACTCGGGAAATTCTGCTTTAACTTATTCAGGTCGCTCGCAAGGCGTTCCGGGAACAGGTCCGCCATGGCGACGAGCTTGACGGGACCGCGCTTGACGGATAGTGCGTTTGCCGCTGCGCCGCCGCCGCGCCCCCCACAGCCGATAAGCGCTATCTGGATTAGGTCGCTGCCCGTTGCGTGGACGGGGGGAATCGCAACGCTGGCCAAAACCGAAAAGGCAGCCGATTTACCGCTGGTCTTGATGAATTCACGACGGCTGGTCGAACCTTGTGAAGAGTTCATGGCTATTCAGTCCCTCCCAGACTTGTCGCCGCCTCTACTTGGCTGGCGGAAGGCCTCCGTTGTACCTGTGCAACCGCCGGGGCCGTCCTCTTCGGAGCCTTCTTCACGGTCTTCTTCTTGGCCGTCTTCTTGGCGGTTGCTTTCTCCTGTTGCGCCTTGGCGGCTCTCACCGCAGCCCACCGGTTCTTCGTGGCTGCGACAATTCTCGCCAGGCCTTCTTTGCTGATCCGGCGTTTGGGCTTGGCTGCTTCCTTTGGCGCTGGCTCAGTCGCCTTCTTGGCTTCCGCCCATCGCTTGCGCTGCGCTTCGGCAATCCTCCTGCGAGCAGCGGCGCTCATCTTGCGGCGCTTCGGCTTTGTCGGTTCCGGCGCGGCGGCGGCCTCCGGACTGCCGCCGGGGAGCATCGCACGAAGCTCTGCAATCTTGCCGTCGATGCGGATCTTCTGCGCTTCGTAGCCCTCCACTGCGGCGGCGATGATTTCGTTCGTGAGTTTCGGCGTAGGCATGTGACTCGATTTACCTCGATCCTCCATCGAAGACGTGTTGCTGTGATCCATCCTACACCCGCTCGCACACACGGCGTGGCTGAATTGCTTTCATCGTCCTGGCGGGCATGCGGCATGAGAACATCCGGCGGGACTCTCCGCCGCCCGCCGCGAGCGCATCATCAAGCTCCGAATGTCTGCCCGCGGGACTACTGGCAACTGAGCCAAGCCGCCCGGCGGACCCTACGGCGGATGCGACGCCGACCGCGCCTGATCACCGCGTTTTGGAGGCAAGCTTCTTTGTGGCCTAAGTGACCATATATTATGCGGGAGTCAATAATAGCCGTGCTTCTCATGCGGGCAGAACTTCGCGCCGACCGTCTCGCGGCCGCCTCGCCGGTGAGGTAGGCTAGAAGGCTCAGGGCCATCATGGTTGGCAGGACAATTTCGCATTACCAGATTCTCGAAAAACTGGGCGCGGGGGGGATGGGCCAGATTTACAAGGCCCAGGACACCCGGCTGAACCGGGTCGTGGCGATCAAGGCGCTCACCCGGATGGACTCCGGCGACTCCGACCGACGGCGCCGGTTTATTCAGGAGGCGCAGGCCGCTTCCAGCCTCAACCATCCCAACATCATCACCATTTACGACATCGTCACGGAGGGCGGCGACGAGTTCATGGTGATGGAGTACGTCAACGGCAAGACGCTCGGAGATCTGGTGCCGCCGGGCGGGCTCAGCGTCTCTGTCGCTCTGGCCGACGCGATTCAGATTACCGATGCCCTGCAGGCGGCGCATGCGGCGGGGATCGTCCACCGCGATTTGAAACCGGCCAATATCATGGTGACCGGCACTGGTTTGGTCAAGGTGCTGGATTTCGGGTTGGCCAAGCTGACCTTCGCGGGCCGTGCGGCTGCCGGGGCAGTTTCCGACACGGACGAAACCGAGACCCTGGCGGCGTCGCTGACCACGCAGGGATCCATTCTGGGCACGGTGAGCTACATGTCGCCCGAGCAGGCCCAGGCCAAACGGGTGGATCAGCGCTCCGACATTTTTTCCTTCGGGCTCGTGCTGTACGAAATGGTGACGGGCTCGAAGGCGTTCACAAGCGATTCGGCGATTACGACCCTTTCGGCAATTCTGCGCGACGAAGCCCGGCCGATCACCGAGATCGTATCCAACGTGCCGCCCGAACTGGAGCGGGTGATTTACCGCGCCCTGCGCAAAGATCCCGACCAGCGCTGGCAATCGATGAAAGAGGTCCAGGCGGAGTTGATCTCCATCAAGCAAAAACTGGACTCCGGAGCATTGGCCCCCGCGGCGGCCCCGGTGGCGCCGCCTGCCGGCAAGAAGCCCGCGGTTCGCTGGGCCGTGGCTGCACCGGTGGCGCTGGTTCTCTGCGCGCTCGTTGGCGGCTGGTGGTGGATGGCGCGTGTCCGCCCAGCGTCGCGGGCGGTCGCCCCGAGTGCGCAGGCTCCGGCGGTCTCACCGGCGTCAAGCCAGCCGGCGGCTGCCCGGCCGGTTCCCGCCATGCCGCCGAACGTCGTTTTGACGAACCAGGACGTGCTGGATCTGGCGGCGGCCAAGGTACCCACTTCCGTCATCATCGGCCACATCCAGGCTCACTCTAATCAATTCGATTTGTCCACCGTCGCCATCATCCGCCTCACGCAAGCCGGCGTGCCGGCAGCGGTGATTGAGGCGATGCACCACCCGAGCGGCGCGGTGAAGCCCAGGCCGGAGGGGCCAGCCGTCACGGCCGCCGCTCCCGCCCAAGCTCCAGGACCGACCCCCGCGCCGGTGAAAACAGGCCGCGTAGTTCAGGTGCTCGATGGAATTCCGTTCCCTATTTCGCTTGTCGAGGACGTTCCGGCCGATCCGAAGTCCGGCCAGCCGCTGCATTTCAGAGCCGCCAAAGATGTGCTGATGGGCGATTCCGTGGTGATCACGGGCGGCGCTGCCGTGACCGGCGAGATTGTGGATGCGGGGAAGAAGAAGTTGATCGGGCGATCCAAACCGACGTACCGTCTCGTCGACATCGTGGCAGTTGACGGCTCCCGGCTGAAGGTCAGGAGCGCGCCAGCCCGCCACGGGGACGCGCCGCCGGATCGCCCGCTGGAGCCGATTGGCGGGGCAAAATCGAAGGACCTCCTGGCCGCCGCCGGCAGCGCCTTCCTGGCCTATTTCGACGGTGCGCAGACCGTAACCGTGCACGCCCGAGCTTCAAAGGCCGCGGCGGCGAAATAGATATGTCCCCGTCGTCGAAAGGCTCGTTCGCGGCTTGGGCGGTCTTTCTATGGGGCTCATGGCATGAGTACTTCGGGGACTGAACTCGGGGAAGCACTAGCCCAGAGCGTAGGCGTTAGCGAAGATGCTCTGGTCGTGGATCTTGCGGATGGCCGGACGATTACGGTTCCGGTCGCCTGGTTCCCGCGTTTGGCGCGCGGGACACCAACGGAGCGCGCCAACTGGCGTCTGATTGCAGGTGGCGAGGGGATCCACTGGCCGGATCTGGATGAGGACATCAGCGCGGCGAGTCTCCTGGCCGGTCGCAGATCCGGTGAGACGCAGGAGTCTCTTCGCCGGTGGCTCCAGGGGCGGGAATCGGCCGCCTAAGGGGGCGCCGCGGCCCGTGTGGCACGGCGCCGCAATCGCACACAGCGGCGTGAGGATCCCACGCAAGATAATCACGTGGATCAGGCTGACGTGTTTCCTCAAATAATCACGCGGATCAGGCTGACGTGTTTCCTCCGACGTGTTTCCTCCGACGTGTTTCCTCC
>PLGA01000380.1:0-1445 GCA_003139735.1 Bryobacterales bacterium
CCTGTGCGGGCGGCGCGGCCCGGGGGTCAGTTTGCGGTCGGCTCTTTGTTCGCACGATCAATGACAAGTACGGGCATCGGCCGTTTTTGCGGGACGAGCCTCAGCCCGAGCTCGCGGATGGAGTTGTAGATCGAAACGCCGGGCTCGGCGCCGGGGGGAGGCGGCGGCAGCGCCGGCGGCTCGTTGAATCCGCCCGTGGCGTTGGATCCCGCGGTTTCGGTGCGCGAGAAGTCCAGGGTGAAGTCGTAGCGGCCCGCCAGTCCGGTTTGGTCCACCACCGGCCGGCCGAGCAGGCCCGTGAGAGTGTTGGCCAGTGTGGACATGGCGCCGCTGTGTATCTCCAGNNCGCTCGCCGCCGGTCTCGGACGCGCTCATCGCCACCTGCGCGCCGCCCTGACCGTCGCCGGAGCCGGGCGCGGCGTCCTTAAGCTTTGGCCCGTCCTTGTCCGGGGTCAGCAGCAGCACGGTGATGTCGCGCGTCTCCTGGTGGGTTTGTAGTTGGAAGCGGTCGCGCAGCAGGGTCTGCATCATCCTTGGAAGATCTTCGCGGGTGGCGCCGGCGGGGCCATTAGCTTGAATCTCATAGCGCGCTTGCCGCAGCCAGCCCGGCCCGGACATTTGATAGCTCTTCATGCCGTAGGCGTAGCTGATGCAATACCAGAGGGTGACGCCGGGGAAATCGATCCGGCTGGGGCCGACGGTAACGCGCCGGTCTGGCTGCGCGCCGTTGGGCGTGACTTGCTTGACGGAGGCTACTTCGAATGAGAGCGGCGCGGCCGGTTGGCCCCATGCGGAGGCAGCGGCTAGCAACGTTGACGCGAGTACCAGAATTTTCGATTTCATGGTTTCGGATCTCAAGTTATTGGACTCCGCTTAGGTCGGAGTGTTCCCGGCAGCCAGCCAAAAAATCGCGCGGATCGGCACTCAAGGACCCCAGGAGGCCGCGGAGTATCTGAGCTGGAATCGTCGCGGCGCGTCCGTCCGGATGGACCCAACGTTCGTGACTTCCCGACGTGCGGGCTAGCCGGGGGTGCCTCCATGTATTCGACCGCCTGAAGTGAGTGAAAGCCGCATCGAACTCTCACACCGCCTCTCGGGATTGGGGACGAAAAACGGACTCCCCACCTTGTGACGATTCCCGTCGGGAAAGTGGACCAGCGGAGTCGGCGATCGAGCGGCCAGGAACGCCCTAACGCTCTGTGATGGCGGGTAGACTATTTCAGCCGCTTCAACTCTGTCGCGCCGATGCCCAGTTGATCGAGAATCTTATGGAATAGGGGAGGTCCGATCTCTCGACCGCCGTGGATTGGAATCGTCGCGGCGCGGCCGTCCGGATGGACCCAGCGCTCGTGACTGCCCGACGTGCGGGTTAGCCGAAATCCAAGGCGCGCGGCAGCCCGGCGAAATTCCTCCGCCCTCGCGCTAGGCATGAACGATTTCGGTGT
>PLGA01000380.1:1486-5824 GCA_003139735.1 Bryobacterales bacterium
TTATAATCGTCGATGCTCACGCGCTTCCATTGTACCCCGCGCCCTGTAAGCTATCGCGATACTCTAGTGCTTTACCAACGCTGGAGGTCGCACATGAAGAGACGGGATTTCCTCGGCGCGGCGCTCCTGGCCGGTGTCTCGCCCCGCCTGGATGCGCAAGCCACGCCCGCCGGGGACGACCGAATCGCCCAGCCCACCGGCGCCGGCTACGACTCCCCTCTTTCCGACCGCCCCGGCCAAACCTGTTGGGTCCAGGTGGATCTCGGATCCTCCCGCAAGGTGGATGCAGTCAAACTCTATCCCAAGCTCAATTGGATGGGCCAGCGGAGCCAAGGCTTCCCGGTGCGCTTCCGCATCGATCTTTCCGATGATGCCCGGTTCCTGGCAGCCGCGCCAATCGTCGATGAGACCGGCGCCGATTATCCCGACCCGGCCGATCGCATTTGCGCCTTCCGCGCCACTGGCGCCATTGGCCGCTATGTGCGGGTGACGGTCACCCAGCTCAAGTCCTCGGGCGGAAGGACGCCGCGATACGGCTTTTCGCTAGCCAAAATCGATGCGCTTTCCGATGGGAAGGACGCCGCCGAAGGCCGGCCCGCCGCGGATTCCAGTAAGGGCGAACTGGGAGTCACCCCGCTGACGCGTCCGCCGAGGCCGCAAGGCGAAACCACCGTCACCGACAATCCCGCTAACGTCACCCCGGCCCGGACCTGGAAGCCGCCTGCTCCGCGCGTACGGATTCCCCGCGGTGGAGTGCGCATGGAAGACGGCGTGCTCAAAACGGCTCTCGAAAACAACATCGGCTATCTGCTGGGTTCCTTCACCGTGGATGAGATGTTGAAGGAGTTTCGCGACCGCGCAGGCAAGCCCAGCCCCGCCGGGTTGCGCGCGCCCGACAGGTTCTGGCAAACCGATCTGGCAGGCTCCAATGCGGGCCGCTTCCTGATGGGCGCCGGGAACTCGCTTCGCTGGACCGGCCATCCTGAGCTGCGCTCGCGCCTCAACCAAATCGTCGCGGGAATCGCCGAGTGCCGCCAGCCCAACGGCTACATCATGGCCTACCCGGAAGACACCATCTTTTATTCCGAACGGGCCGCTTACACTCGCGCCTGGCTCACCCACGGCCTGATCGAAGCGGGTTACGCCGGCAACCCGGACGCTTTCGACCTGTTGCGCGGATACTACGATTGGTTCGACCATTGCCAGTATCTGCCCAAGCTGTTGCGCGGCGCCACGCAAGGCGTGCAGGGCATGATCGCCAATGCCCGCATGTACGACACACCGGCCGGCAAACCCGAGGATCTCCAGGTCCTTCAACGCTATTTCCAGGAGGATTACTGGCTGGCGCAGTTGGCCAGGCGCGAGGATGCCGCCATCTGGCAGTATCCCTATGACCGCCCGCATTGCTACCTGATTACCGACCTTGAAGCCTACATGGACCTCTACCGCGCCACGGGCGAAAAGCGGTACCTGGACGCAGTGATGGGCGGATGGGACCTGTATCGCGATAAGTGGGAGCACGTCGGCGGTTCAATCGCCATTTGTGAGGAAAGCGCCTATCCGCCGGCTTCATACCGCCTGCACGCCAAGACCGGCGAGCTTTGCGGCAGTTCCTTCTGGTCCTTCCTCAACCAGCGCCTTCACACGCTCGATCCGGAGCGGGAGAAGTACGCGAACGAAATCGAAAAATCCATTTACAACGTGGCGCTGGCCAACCAGGCGGGCGCGGAAGGCATACGATATACGGCGTGCCTGGTGGGCCATAAGGCCAACCGCATCGGTAACCAGGGAATGAACATGAACACGTGCTGCGAGGGCCAAGGCACGCGCCTGTTGGGGGCCATGCCGGAGTTCATCTATTCGCTGGCCGCGGACGGCATCTACGTCAACCTGTTCGCCGCCTCCACCATCGTCTGGCAACAGGCCGGGCAATCGCTCGAACTGCGCATGGCCACGGAGTTCCCGTTCCACCCGGATGTCGAACTGCGGCTCTCCGTGTCCCGTCCGGTGCGCGCCCGGCTCCGCGTGCGGGTTCCCGCCTGGGCCGCGAGAGAGATGCCTATCCGCATAAACGGTTCTGCCGCCACCACCGGCAAAGCGGGCTCCTACGTGGCGTTGGACCGCGTTTGGAAAGAGGGCGACGCCATCTCATTCACTTTGCCGATGGATTTCCGTCTGACGCACTACGCCGGCGTGGATAGGGTCGCCGGGCAGGAACAATACGCGCTCGAATACGGTCCCATCCTGATGGCGTTGGTGGGCGGAGTAGACGCGTCGGGCGGCGCCGTGATTCCGCTGGCGCCCGAAGACCTGCCGAAGCGCCTGCGGCAGAAGGCCGGCGAGCGGCTGCGCTTTGCCGTGGAAGGCGGGATCGAGCAACAGGAATATATGCCATACTGGCAGGTCGTAGCGGACCAGCCGTTCACCTGTTATCCGGTGCTGCACACTTAAAGGAACACGCCCATGAAGCGACTTTCGATTGTCTTGCCGTTGATCTGTTGCGCCTTGTCTCAGGCGCAGAATAAGAAGGACCAGGAACACTGGGTGGCCACCTGGGCCACGGCGCAGCAGGCGGTGCGCCCTGCCCCGCCGGCGGGCCGCGGGGCGGGGCCCACGCCAACTCCGGCCGGGCCCGTGGCGCCGGCGACTCCGCCTCCCAGTCCGGGCGCCCGTTTTGATAATCAAACCGTGCGGATGATCGCGCACGCCAGCATCGCGGGGAAACGCGTGCGCATCGAGTTGTCCGACGCCGTTGGCGCGCCCGTGGTGACCGTGGGCGCGGCGCACATCGCCTTACGCGCCAAGGATTCCGAAATTGTCGCGGGATCGGATCGCGCGCTGACGTTCGGCGGGAAACCCGCGTGCACGCTCCGGCCGGGAGTCTTGACGGTCAGCGATCCCGTGGATCTGGACGTGCCCAAACTGGCGGACCTCGCCGTGAGCCTTTACTTTCCCACCGAAACCGGGCCGCCGACGTCGCACTCGCTGGGCCTGCACACCACCTATATTTCGCAGCCCGGAGATTTCACCGGCCAGGCCGCCATTGCCGATGCGGCCACCGTGCAATCGTATTACTTTCTTGCGAGCATCGATGTGCTGGCGCCGCCCAATGCCGCGACCATCGTTGCGCTGGGAGACTCCATTACCGATGGGGCCCGTTCCACGCCGGATGCCGACCGCATGTGGCCGGCGCTGCTGGCCGCACGGCTACAGGCCAACAAGGCCACGGCGCAGTTCGCCATCGTGAATGAGGGCATCTCCGGAAATCAGGTGCTGAAGGATGCCGCCGGGATCAGCGCCCTGGCGCGTTTCGACCGCGATGTGTTGAACGAACCTGGCGTCGAGTGGCTGATGATTCTCGAAAGCATCAACGATATCGGCGCCATCGCCAGAGGCGGCGGCCCGCTGACCGCGGCCGACCTGATTGGCGCGCTCGGACAGCTCGTCGAGAGGTCCCACATGCACGGCATCAAGGTGGCCGGCTGCACCCTCACGCCTTACGGCGGAGCCGGCTACTACAGCGACGCCGGGGAAGCCATACGCTCCGCCGTCAACGATTGGATACGCACCAGCGGGACGTTCGACGCGGTGGTGGATTTCGACGCCGCCGTGCGCGACCCGGCGAACCCCAAGGAATTCCGCGCCGACATGCACGCCGGCGATCATCTGCACCCGAGCGACGCGGGCTACGCGGTCATGGCGGATTCCGTGGATCTCTCGATCTTCGCCGGCAAGCCCGTCGGCTCGAAGCCGAAGGACAAGACGAAGAAGAAGTAGCCGTCAGGCGCTGGTCTCGCCCATCAGATACCCGTCGATGCCCTGCGCGGCCTTACGCCCCTCGGCGATGGCCCACACCACCAGCGATTGTCCCCTGCGCATGTCGCCGGCCGCGAAAACGCCGGAGACCGAGGTCATCTGATTCTCGTCGGTCGAGACGTTGCCGCGAGCATCCAGTTGCACGCCGAGCTGGCCGATCATGCCGTTCTTCACCGGACCCAGAAAGCCCATCGCCAGGAGCACCAGGTCCACATCCAGGGTGAACTCCGTGCCGGGCATGGGCGCGAACTTCGGCGGCGGGCCCACTCGCACGCCGTGCAATTGCTTGACGCGGCCGTTTTCGTCGCCGGTGAACTTCACGGTGGAGACGTTCCAATCGCGCAGGCCGCCCTCTTCGTGCGAGCTTTCCACGCGCAACTGCATGGGCCATAGCGGCCACGGCGTCGAAGGCGAACGCTCATCGGGCGGCTTCGGCAGCAGCTCGAACTGCGTCACCGAAAGAGCTCCCTGGCGGTGGCAGGTGCCCAGGCAATCGGCGCCGGTATCGCCGCCGCCGATGAT
>PLGA01000014.1:0-2504 GCA_003139735.1 Bryobacterales bacterium
AAGGCCGTGCTGCTTTCGAAGGACAAAGAGCGGCGCATCCTCGCGAAGACGTATCAGCTTTCGAAAGGCAACCCCATCGAGGACACGGTGGAGGTGCTGCAAAAGCTCGAAGCGCAGATCCGCAACCAGGGCGCGGACCTGAAGATTCTGGGCGTCGGCACNNGACGTGATCTGCGACGTGGGCGGCCAGGACATCAAGATCATCATTTTGAAGAACGGCCGCGTGAAGGATTTCAAGCTGAACACGCAGTGTTCGGCGGGCAACGGGTACTTTCTGCAATCCACCGCGCAGGGCTTCAACGTGCCGGTGGAGGAATACGCGGACACGGCTTTCGGGGCCAAGGGATTCCCGTCGTTCGGCTATGGCTGCGCGGTGTTCATGCAGAGTGACATCGTGGACTTCCAGCGCCAGGGGTGGAAGCCCGAAGAGATCATGGCGGGGCTGTGCAACGTGCTGCCGAAGAACATCTGGCTGTACGTGTCGCAAATTCCGAACCTCTCGGCCATTGGACGGCGCTTCCTGCTGCAGGGTGGCACGCAGTACAACTTGGCGGCGGTGAAGGCGCAGGTGGACTTTATCGAGTCACGCTTCAAGGGCAAGGACATTCAGGCCGACGTCATCGTGCACCAGCACTGCGGCGAAGCGGGCGCCATCGGCGCGGCGCTCGAAGCGGGCCGGTTGTTCGACAGCGGGCGCGTGAGCACGTTTATCGGCTTGGAGGCGTGCGCCAACATTCAATACAAGACCACGCGCGAAGAAGCCACGCGCTGCTATTTCTGCAAGAACAAGTGTCTGCGAACGTTCATCGACGTGAAGACGACGGTGTTGAACGCGGATTACCGCCGGCCCGCCAAGACCAAAGTGCCGCTCGAAATCGGGGCGCAACGGCTGATCATCGCAACGTGCGAAAAGGGCACGGTCGAAAACATCGACGACATGCGGCAGATCAAGGGCGGTCTCGACAAGATCAAGAAAGAGAACCCGAACTTCGTCGAGGTTGCGGCCAAGGCCGTGTTTCGCGTGCAGGATTCGCCGATTGTGGCGGACGCGCCGCCGAAGTACCAATTCACGGCAGCGCAGAAGAAGCGCGCCTCGCTTTTGAAGAAGCGGTCGGAGATCCGCATCGGCATGCCGCGCGTGCTGAACATGTACTCGCAGGCGCCGGTGTTCACGGGCTATTTCGCGTCGCTGGGGGTGAAGGCCGAGAACCTGATTTTCTCGGAGTACACCAGCGAGGAACTGTACAAGGAAGGCGCCAAGCGCGGGGCCATCGACCCGTGCTTCCCCTCGAAGCTGGGGATTCCGCACGTACACAATCTGCTGTACAAGGCGCACGCCAAGAAGCCGCTCGACATCATCTTCTTTCCGATGATCGATTGTCTGACGAGCGAACTGCACGGGTCGCAGGCCAGCCGCTCCTGCCCGACGGTTGCCGCCACGCCGGAAGCGGTGAAAGCGGCGTTCACCAAGGAGGGCGATCTCTTCAAGGAAAAGGGCATCGTCTACCTTGACACGTTCGTGAACATCTCCAAACCCGAACTGCTGGAGCGGCAACTGTACGAAGAGTTCAAGGACGTACTGGGGCTATCGCCGGAGGAGAACCACCGGGCGGTGGAGGAAGGCTACCGGGCCCTCGATTTCTTCAATAACGCGATCATGCGGGGCGGAGCGCGCGAGGCGCTGGAACAACTGGAGCGCGAGGACCGGCTGGGCGTGGTGCTGCTGGGGCGGCCGTATCACAACGACCCGGGCGTGAACCACGAGATCATGGAGGAATTCCAGAAGATCGGCTACCCGGTGTTTACGGAGGACTGCCTGCCGATCGACGACGACATTCTCTGGCGGCTGTTCGGCGAGGAAGTGAGGGCCGGCGACATTCCGCATCCCATGTCGATCGTGGACGTGTGGAAGAACTCCTACAGCGAGAACACGTCGCGCAAGGTGTGGGCGGCCAAGTACGTGGCGCGGCATCCGAACCTGGTGGCGTTGGAGCTTTCGAGCTTCAAGTGCGGACACGACGCGCCGATTTACACGGTGGTGGAGGAGATTGTGGAACACTCCGGCACGCCGTACTTCTGCTTCAAGGATATCGACGAGAACAAGCCTACGGGGTCGATCCGGATTCGCGTGGAGACGATCGGTTACTTCCTGAAGCGCTATCGCGAGGACATGGTGCGGAACAAGAAGAAGACCGGGGCCATCGAGGACCAACTGCGCGAGTTCGAAGCGCGGCTGCGGCGGCAAGCATTGCGCGAGAAGCTGGATTCGATGGCGGGCGCGTTCGAGACGGGCTCGATGCCGCGAATTCACGTGAGCGTAGCGGCGCTGGCGGCGAGCAAGCCGACGGAGCGGGAGTACGAGACGGTGTCGGGGGATTGAGGAGGGGTGGGGGGCGGGATCACACTATGCCGCCACTTCCACGTAGTCGACCGAGGTGCGTGGGTCCGGGATCTGCTCGCCCACTTCACGCATGGCCTCGAAGTGCGCAGTCAGAGCATCCTGA
>PLGA01000014.1:2553-2852 GCA_003139735.1 Bryobacterales bacterium
TTCAGCCCTGCCTTCTTGAGTATAGCGTTTAGCGTGCATGGTGCGAGTTCCTTGCCCTCGTTGGCCGGCGCCGTGACCACGAGGAAGGGTCGGGCATGCCCGATCCCTACAAGGCCGTACCTCCCACAGTCTGTTAAACTATCAGTGGGCAAACGAAAGCCCACACTATGCGCAATTCCACGCAGCCCACCACCCGGCGTACCCATATCATCATTGCCCAGGAGCTGGTTGCCGAGATTGACAATTTGGTGGGCAAACGGGGCCGCAGTTCGTTTCTCAGCGGGGCAGCCGAAAAGGAA
>PLGA01000434.1 GCA_003139735.1 Bryobacterales bacterium
TATCTCCGACAGACTCCTAGGCGCCGCACCACCTCGAGCAGCACCGGGTCGTCAGCAGAAGGCGGTTGGAACGCCTCGATCTGGGTTTTCGACGTGTCCACCGGTCCCAGTTTGCCACAGGCAAGAGCCAAAAAGTCGGCCTTGTGTTCTCACCCCACCTTGNNCCCTCCCCCGCCGCCGCTAACACCTTGTGTTCTCACCCCACCTTGACCGGGATGACCAGCGGCGGATTTCTCTTGGCCATGTCCACTACGTGCGCACACCTTGTCCAAACCGTTCAGCAACTTGCTCCCGAAGCGGCGCTTCATGAGACCGCAGGCAAGAACCCCGAAAACCGTTTCTCCGCCCAGATGACTGCTTCCAAAGCGCCCATCCACGCCTTCGAGGAGTACAACGAGAACGGACAAGGCCCAGCCCAAGCGGTCGGCGGCGCGCGGTTCTGCCTCAAGAGAATGGAAAGCTGGCGGGCCAAGGCGCACTACCTTTGGCGCCGCGCTCTTCAACCCAATCAGAAAGACGCCGAGTGGGTCCGCCTGCTGCAGCGTCTATCCGCGGCTTATTATGTGGTCAGGCCCCTGCGCCTGGCGTGGACCACGTTCCGCCGCTTGGTCCGTTAGCGCCGCCGTGGCGCAGGCGATCATCTCTTGTCGGCTGTTGGCAATAGGCGAGGATCTCCCAAACATTCAGGCGTCAGCCGCTGGCGTACAATGTTGGTCAATGACGGGCAAGGCTAGCGTCGTAATCGAACAAGACGAGCAGGGCTGCTACGCGTGGTGCCCAGAACTGAAGGGGTGCCAATCGCAAGGCAAGACGGTCGAGGAGACGCGTGTCAATATCCGCGAGGCAATCGAACTCTTCGTGGAGACCCTGACTGATGAAGAGCGCTCGGCCGCGCTGAGCCAGGAGATTCTGACCACCGCGGTCGCATATTCTGCTGGTGACCTCGGCCTCTCACATGCCCCGGGGCCTCCGCCGTCTTCCGGAACCTGGGCTTTCAGGTGATTCCCGCCCCCGCGGACTTCCAGACCCCGCTCCTCCCCGTCACCGGATCAGCTCGACTTGGATGGTCTTATCGTTTACCACAGCGCCGTCAAGCTCTTTCCAGCGGCGGTCCGCCGTCACGGCCACCGCCCCCAGCCACGCCGCCGTCGTCAGGCATACGCAGTCTCCCAGCGACAGTCCAAGGTCACGCCGAGTTCCCAGAAGCGCGCCGCAAAACTCAGCTTGCGTTGCCCCAAATTCCTCCTCGATTTCCAGATGCAGCTCGTTGAGGGTCGCGCCGGCCCTTTCTGCCGGCATTCCGGACGAGCACTTGGGATCCCTCGGAAATTCCGAGGCGGCGGCGCACCGCNNGCCCTTTCTGCCGGCATTCCGGAACGTACCAACTTCCCAACCACTTCCGCCAGATTGACGGCATGGATTCGAGACCGATCCAGGATTCGATCCACGCGCTCGTGGCCGCGTTCCTCAAGCAAGATGCTGAGCAAGGCAGAGGCATCGAGCACAAACTGCGCATTCACGAGCGCGATGCCTTTTCGTCGTCATGCTCGACTTCCGCTCGGCGATCCCGAATCAGCTCCTCAGCCAAATCCTGGCCGGCCGGAATATACTTGCGGATCTCCTGGCGCGCCTTGACCAGAGCTTGTGAACGAGATGTGACCTGAAGCGCGCCCGACTCTTCCACCTTGACGAGCACTTGGGATCCCTCGGAAATTCCGAGGCGGCGGCGCACCGCAGCCGGGATCAAGATCCGCCCCGACCTTTCAAGCCGGGCGCTATAAGTTTCCATGCTTTCATTCTAACCCCAGATGCGGCAGAATTGTAATCTTGCCGTTGTTGCTTTTCCTGCCGCGCCTTCGACGAACACAACGAGAACGGACACGGCCCAGCCCAAGCGGTCAGCGGCGCGCTGTTCCGTCTCAAGATAATGGAAAGCGTGCCGGCGAAAGTGCGCTACCTCCGGTGCCACGCTCTCCAGCCTAATCAGAAGGACGCCGAGCGGGTCCGCCTGCCGCAACGCCTCTCGCCCGCCTATTATCTGCTCAGGCCCCTGCGCCTGGCGTGGACCACGTTCCGCCGCTTGGTCCGTTAGCGTTGCCGTGGCGCGGGTGATCGTCTCCTGTCGTCTGTTGGCAATGGGCGAGGGTTGCGCACTAGGCGACTGCCGTCTCTCTCGGCCTCTCAATCTCCACCTTTGTGCGTAGTCGAACATGGAGGGTTTCGAGAATCTTAACGGCCCGTTCGAGCGTAATGCCGAAGTACTCGTTGCGTTCGTCACGGGAAACCTGCGACTCGTGCACGTTGAGTCGCCTCGCTAATTCACGCTGAGACATCCCCTGGGAGATGCGCAACGAGATCAGAAGGTGTCCGAAGCCGCGAAAATTCTCGAGTTCCTCGAATTCGCCGCGCTTCAGACGTTCGTAACTTTCAACTTCCTCTTTCAGTTGCAGGTGAAAGGACTCCATCGGATCGATGACCCGCTTAATCTCCTCGTCGCCGAGGCCGACCTGCTTTAGCCTGGCCCGATGATCGGCGAGCCGTTGGCGCTCTTCTGCGAGACGAACCGACGCCTCTTGATATTCGGCTTCGTTGCGAATCATAACTGGCCTCCATACTTGATCTTGACGATGCCTCTGGGTTTGCCATTGCGGCGACATTGGCGAAAGGCTGATGGAAACTCCAACTCGTTGCCAAACTTGTCAAGGATTCCGCTGCCGATCCCCAGACCCGGCACATGCGGATACAGTTCTACCCGGTATTGATGCCACATGGGCAATTGCCTCTTCGGATAGCCCCGGTAGGGCTTTCGCGACGCAGGGTCCCATGTCCAAACCTTTGCCGGATCGAGCAGGTTTAGCTTCCGCGCCAGTTCGCCCGTCATCAGCGGGCGCAGGTCGCACACGAAGTAGCCGTCGATGTCGTTGGGGTGGTCCTGATCCTCCGCGAACGAGCCATCGGCGAAGACCTCCTGAATACCAACCTGCCAGAGCTGCCGCGTGAGCACTTCCAGATTCCTGACTAGCTGTTCCCGCCATGGCCGATCCCAAGATGAACTCTCGATCTCGTCACCCGGACCAACGACCAGGATCGAATTCCGGAGTTCCTCAAACGAAAGCTCGTAATCCGCCGGTGGGAGAAGGCCATCGGCGTCGAGGGGTGGAGTTTTCGCTATATTGCCGCTCAGGCCATACATAACAATTTAGGCTAATTTGACAAATATGTCAATGTAGGGCATTCTTGCTCCGTCTCAAGATAATGGAAACCGTGCCGACCAAGGCGCGCTACCTCTGGCGCCGCGCTCTCCAACCCAATCAGAAGGATGCCGAGTGGGTCCGGCTGCCGCGACGTCTGGCGGCGGCTTTGATCAGGCCGCTCCGCCTGGCATTTACGGCGCTGCGCCGCCTGATCGCGCCTCCGTAGCCCCGTGTCCTTCATTTCCCGTAATGCGTCCACATTCGCAGCACCTTCACCACCCGGTCCTTCTCTAGCACCTGGTACACCAGCCGGTGTTGGATGTTGATGCGCCTCGAGTAAGCGCCCTTCAGATCTCCCACGAGCCGCTCGAATCGAGGGGGCGTCTGAAAGGGGTTCTTGCGGAGGATTTCCAGCAGCCTCTCGGCTCGGATGCGCAGCCCGGCGGCCCCGATCTTCCTGGCGTCCCGCTGAGCCTGGGTCGTGAAAACGACCTGTCGGTTCACCACTTCAGTTGGGTTGCGCACTCAGACAACGGCGTGGCCATGCCTTCCCGGATGGACTTCCTCATCCCCGGCATCGAGAGCAGGTAGAGCGTCTCCTGGATGGCCCGCCAGTCTTCTTCCGGCACCAGCACCGCGCCGCCTCGCTTCCCGGTGATCAGCACCGGTTCCCGGGAGTCGGTCACCTCATCGAGCAGCCGGTACAGCCTCCCCCGCGCCCCGCTCACCGTCAGCGTCTCCATAACCTCATCGTACGAAAACGCGTACGTTCAGTCAAGATTTGGTCGCCCAGTACGTGGAAGGGATGTTGAGTTCCTACGGCGAAGGCCAGACGTCCGTGGAAACGCGGCTCTCCCACGTAAGCGACGAGCTCGCCGAGATCAAGAGACGCATCGCCGAGCTCGAGAAACCCAACCCGGCGGCGTAATCCACGCGCGCTCCGGCGTTTTGATTTCCAACTTGTCCCCCAAAATTGCTCTCCTCCTGGCCTGCGGCTCCCCGCCCTCGGAGTCGGCCGCGCCCGCGTGTCCGCGACGGAGGTGTCTACACGACGGAACCAGCGAACCGTCTACAGCACCGCGGTGAGCCGGATTTCGCCCGCGAGCGGCGTGATCCACTTTTGTCTGCCGTGCCCCGGCAGCGGCTTCTCAGTCACTTGAATCACCCC
>PLGA01000265.1 GCA_003139735.1 Bryobacterales bacterium
TTCGTCCTGGATCAACTATAAGGTGCGGATCTCACAAATCGATCGAAAACGAGGTGTTTCTCTGGCCCTCGTAGCATGACTTTTCAAAGTCATAGCACACGCGGCTCGCGGCGCTCTGTCAACTGTATAAACAGGATTAATGGATTCATTACTCAAAATGCGGGTATTGAGGGGTCTTTTGTTTGTTTTGGCCGATTCTGGGGGCCAGCAGACCGATTCTGAGAATCTTCTACACCATCGTGTTTTCAATCACTTGCGGGTGCCAGGACGCTTGTTGACGGCCTGGTTCAGCTTGATCCCCAAAAACCATGGTTGCCAACTACCTCTCCGCCCGTAACGTGTTGATTACAAGGAACGATTTCGCGTGAGTGTAGCCCCACAGCCCACCACGGGAGGGTCACCTGGTCAACTGATTGCCAGCTTGACCGGCTTGCCGACCCGGCTGAGCATTTCCACGAGCGTATCGATGGTGAACTTGGCGGCTTTCTTGTTCACCACGTCGGACACCCGCGGGCGCGAAACCATCAGAATCTCGGCGGCCTCGGCCTGCTTTAAGTGATGTTTCGCAATCCAGACNNGTCATTGATCTGTTTGCGAGACGCAGCTTGAAGACGCTTGGCCTCGTCCGGAGTAAAACCCAATTCCAGGAAGAGGTTCGCTCCCGGCCTTGTCACATGGCGGATTTCGGTGTCGATCTTCATCTCTTTTCCTTCCTCGCGTTGACCACCGCGCGATAGCGCGCCACGGCAACAGCTTTGTCCTGCTTGCTGGTCACCTGAGTCTTTTTCTGGAAGCAATGCAGTACGTAGATGGCTTCCTCGAATTTGGCGACGAACATCACACGGTAGATGCCGCTCGCCTCACGGATGCGAATCTCTCTCGTACCGGCACCCACATCGTCGAACGGACTCCAGTCGGCCGGCTCAAGCCCGACCTGGACCTTCCCCAACTGGAAGCCCGCGTTCTTCCGGGCGTCTTTTGGGAATGCCAGCAGATCGTGGTAGGCAGACCCTACCCAACGGATCTGTTTCTCATCGTCCATACAACCGGTATGTATAAAATTGTATACGCGACTGCGGGTGCAAGTCAAGATGCTCGGCGAACGATGGTCAGCAGGGCGCGCGCTGTCAACAGAGAACGCCGAAGTTGGAAAGTAGCGTTCCTGGGCGCCCAAGTGTGGCTCCCCAAGAGATACACAGAAACGGAACTGCGAATGGAGAAAACCAAACTGGGTGGTTTCTCCCGCCTGTTAACCAGAGAATGAATTTCGTAAGTGCGCGACCCGCTCTAGCGTCTTAAAGCGCGGCCATAAGCGCTCGGCGTTGCCGCGATCGAGCGCCAATTGCACATCCGCCGGCAGGTTCAGGCCGGGAATCTGCTCGACGGTGGTCTCGTACGGTTCCACCGGGTAATCGGTGCCGAACAGAAGCTGCGAGGTGGGTACGAAGGCGCGCAAGGCGGCCATCGGCATAGGATAGGCGGCGGGCGCGCACTCGTAATAGAGGCGCTTCACCTCGAAATAGACGCCATCCGGAGTCTTGTCGCTCTTGCCTTCGGTGCGCAGATGGCCAGAGCTGCTGACCGCTCCGGGTACACGGTCTTTGATGCGTCCCGCGAGCATCGGCACGGCAGCGCCGGAATGGCTGATGATCCATCGGATACCGGTAAAGCCCGACGCCGACACCGCAATCGTGTAGGCTCCAGGCGTCACGTCGTTGAACCGAGAGGTTCCTTCTGTGGCAGAATCCGTGCTGCGTACGACGCCGGTTCCCTCGTCCGTCAAGGTGACCTTGACGTTCGGGACTGCGGCGCCAGTCTGATCGTTTAGCGTTCCGAGGACGCTGCTGCTGGTGGATTGGCCGAAAGCCGAGACCGCAGGGACAGCTCAACAAGGAGGTTGCGCTGTACATCGACAAATCGTTCGAAGACGGCGTTCCGCAGAAGACGGTGGAGGCGGCCATCGCGAAGATGGGAGCGGGCCCGAATGAAACGCGATACTTGGGACAACTCTACAACGCCAACTGCGAGGACCCCAAGAACATCACGACGCACGTGCCGTACATCGACCACTTCCACGGAAAGTGCTACGACCTCAACGAGAAATTCGAAGAAGAGTCAATCCCGACGGCGGCAATTGTGGAAGCCCTGATCGAAGGCGGATTCGACGGCTACATCTGCGCCGAATACGAGGGCCAGCGGACCATTCAAGACGCGTTTGACGTGGACGCCTGCGAGCAAGTCCGCCGGCACCACATCCTGCTGCGCCGGGCGTTCGGGGAGATCCAGGCTTAAGGGAACTACGCAGTTCACCGTTGGGCATTGTGCGAGACGGAATGCCGTGAAGCGACTTTACCAGAAATAGGTCGCAACGATTCGGGGGGGAGCGATATTGCCGTTGACCAAATCCACGGCGATGACAACTTCTAGGTTCTTTCGGCCCCAGTCGCTGGGCGCACGTTCCGCCAAGGCCTTCAGGTGCCTGAACTGCGTCACGAATTCGCCCGCTGCCCGTGTGGCGCCACCTCCCATCCCGGCGAGCATGAGCACTTGTTGCTGGCTCTTTGGGTCCAGGAAGCGGGCTATAACGCCGTAGTCCACGTTTCTTTTCAGGTACGGCGTTCGGAGATCGGAGACCCACCGCGCCGCGTCAGGCTTTTGCCGATCCTCGATACACATCTGGTTTCCATCGGTGCGAATGGCGAAATGGAGCTGGTCCTGAAAGCGCATCGTCCAGACGTTATTCAGGGCGCCCACTAAAACTGCCGGGGCCCGTCTGAGATCGGCCAGGGTTGTGGATCCGGCAAGTCTGATGTCATATCGTTTTCTGTGCGCTTCAAGAATACCCGCAACCTCAGCCTGGACGATCGAATCCACGAACCCGACCCGGGTCTCACGAGCATTTTCAGCCATCGGCGGGGCATCCGAAAACACGCCGTCCAGCGCATCACCTATCACCACAGTAATGGGATCGGCGGAATTCCAGAGGGGGCGCCAGAACACGTCGATGGGATCGGGCCGGCTGCTCATGGCGAAAATCGAGCCCAGAACCGCAACAGCTACAACGATTACTGAGATCCAGACAAGGCGGAATCGCCGAGGATGTGGCTTGCTTGACTGTACCGGCTCAGTGGCCAGCGTTAGGGGCACCTGCAGAACCGCGGGCTCGCTTTCGATGCCGCCCCCTAAAGAAGCTGCGTTAGGGAGACGGAACTGGGGGGCGTAGTGCCCGGCAACCAACTCGATTCTGATCTCCTGCTCCCGGGCGACATCCTGATAATACTGCGCAAGCCGCTTCCGGACTTCGATCGCAGTGGTTCTGACGATGGGATCGGCGCTCGTATCGTAGGCGGGGTCGCGCTGGAACACGTCCATCCCGATCCGTCGTTCCTTTAGTTCAGCGGCCCGCCCCTTCAAAGACTCCAGCACGATGAACCGGAGGAACGGAGTGCAGCGCTTACTCCTCTGGAACAGAGGACTGGCGAGCAGCCGTTCCAATTGATCGTGGACTGCATGCGGCGGGGGATCTTTCTCCTCCGGGGCAAGAGGCGCAGCAGGGTCTCCGACGCTCGGATGGCCAAGCATTCCGACCGTCATGTTAGCATGCTGCGCCGGAACTGAGGAATAGAACCGCTTCGGCAATCATTACCACGTGCGTTACGCACCCGCTCTTTCCTGAAAACAAAGGGAGAGAATTCGCCGAACCGTACCGCACCTGCCGTTTCTGTTCCGGTGGGCGCATGCTGAAGCAATCACACAGTTGTTTCATTGGCGCGCGGCGCACCACCGCTGGCCAGCGCCCAGGATTGAAAGGAGAGGTAAGTGTTTCCACAGCCTAGCGGAGTACAGAACAACATCCTCGACCGGGGATTCAAGAACATCCGGGTGAACGGGCAGATCACCGGTTTCCGAGTCCTGGTTAAGTCCAGCTACTATCGCGGCATTTACGTACCTCTGATCGACAGCATCGAAGTCGAAGTGGATGGCGAGAAATTCGGGCCCGGTCAAGTCCAGTGTGGGTTCAACGGAAAGAATTACGAGCAGTCGGAGTTAGAGAAGCTGGACACCGTTCGCTGGCAGTGGGGCGAGCCGGCCACTCTCACGGTGCGCAAACCAGGCGGCCTGAAGCCCGGCTGGCACAATGTCACGATCACGAGCAAAGAGCGGATTTCGTATATGCCGACTATCCCGACGGTCCGCAGGTACAGCGCCAAGCTAGCGTTGGTGCGGTAGACGAAAGCATTGACTAAGGAGCCCAAGAAGATGACACGGAAAGAATTCCTACGCACCGTGGCGGGCACCGGCGCCGCCGCCTGCCTTTCTGAAATCGCCGCAGTCGCCCAAACACCTGGCAAGCCGAAACTGGGCGTAACCGTGTATAGCTACGGGCGGGATTTCCACAACGGGACGATGACCCTGGAAAAGGCTATCGCCGACATTTCCGACATGGGCGCCGAGGGCGTTGAAATCCTGGGCGAAGCGCACATCCCGAACTATCCCAACCCGCCGGCCAGCTTTGTCAAGCAGTGGTTCGACCTGATGGCGCGATATAACACCAAGCCCGCGGCTTACGACACCTTTGTTGACACGATGTTCTACCACAGCCGCAACCTGACCACGGACGAAGCGGCGGCGCGGCTCGCGGTGGACTTCAAGCTTGCCAACCAGTTGGGGATCAAAGCTCTGCGCCAGCAGTGGCCGCCCTACCCCGCCGACAACAAGGAAGACGAAATCAACGCGCCGTATGTAAAGTCGAAGCTGGCCATGGAAACCATCATGAAGGCGCTCCCGATGGCGGAGAAGTACGATGTGCGCATGGGCATTGAGCTTCACTCGCCCACGCAGTTGAAGTCGGCCTTCATCGACAGCATTTTGGAGGTTATCGCGAAGACGAAGACCCAGCACTTCGGTTTTTGTCCCGACCTGAGCGCTTTCACGCGCACGCCGCAGCGTTCCACCAAGACCAGGCTCGTGCAGCAGGGCGCGCGGGAGAACATTGTCGACTACATCATTTCGGCCTATCAGCAAAGACTGGGCCCGGAAAAGACGGTCGCGGAAGTGAAGAGGATGGGCGGCAACGAAGTGGAGCTCAATTTCGCTGGCATAGCCGGCATTTACCATTCGAGCAACAACGACCCCAAGGATCTTTTGCCGCTGGTGCCCTACTGCTACCACGTCCACGGAAAGTTCTACGAGATCACGGACGATCTCCACGAATACAGCATTCCGTACGAGGAAGTTCTCCCCGTGCTGGTTCAGGGCGGATACAACGGCTACATCGACAGCGAATTTGAGGGCAACGTACCTGGCGCCAGCACCTCGGGAGCAATCCGGGCGCAGCAGGCCCTGATGCGGAAGATTTTGGGCATGGCGTGACACCCGCACGCCGACGCGGAATCACCAAACCGGGACTGGATTGGGTGGAGAAGGTGTCGGTATGCGTGTCCGGCCTGGACCCAGCCTCGGTCCCGTCCGGTTCCGCCGCTGACACCTTTTGAAAGGCATAACGACGATGCAGAGCAGCGTTTCACGGCGGCATTTCTTTTGGGGCGCGCTCATGGCGGGCNNCTTTCCCACCGGCGGATTTGGCAGCACGCCTTCGCTGAAGGCAGTCCGGTATAAATCGCCAAATGAGCTATTGAATATTGCAGCCATTGGCGCCGGCGGCCGCGCTACCGCGAACATCTCTGGGTGCGCCTCGGAGAACATCGTGGCGTTCGCCGACCCCGACGACCGGAGCGCGGTTGGAACCTATAATCAGCACCCCAAGGCGGCGACCTACAAAGACTTCCGGAAGATGCTGGACAAAGAAGGGGCGAACATTGACGCGGTGATAATATCGACTCCGGACCACTTCCACGCCGTGGCCGCCTATTGGTCCATGCAATTGGGAAAACACGTCTACTGCGAGAAGCCCCTCGCCCATACCATCTGGGAAGCGCGCTTTCTCGCCCAAGCGGCGCAGAAGTACAAAGTCGCCACCCAAATGGGGAACCAAGGCTATTCCTACGAGGGCGAGCGAATCGCGGCCGAGATAATCTGGTCCGGCGAAATCGGGGATGTGAAGGAAGTCCACTGCTGGACGGACCGGCCGATTTGGGCGCAAGGTATGGACAAGCTGCCGGCCGAGGAAAAGGTTCCTGCGGAGTTCGACTGGGATGTCTGGCTCGGGCCAGCCGCAATGCGACCTTACAGTCCGGCTTACTGCCCGTTCAACTGGAGAGGCTGGTACGATTTCGGAAGCGGAGCGCTGGGGGACATCGCCTGCCATGTCTGGGGAACCGCGAACACGGCTCTCCTGCTGGGCGGATCCAACTGTACAGTGGAAGTAACAAGGCGGACGGGCAAGAGTCCTTACGCATTCCCCAAGAGTTCGGTTACCGAGTTCAGTTTCCCAGCGCGCGGGGCGCTCGGGCCCGTCAAGATCATCTGGACCGACGGAGCGGCTGGACCGACATACCGTCCGGAAGGACTGCCAGACGGCGAGCCGCTGGTGAGCGGCAAGGGCGCATTCGGAGCGGATGGCGTGCTTTTCTACGGAACCGGGCCGGCGACTGGAGGGACCGGAGCGGGTCGCTCTGGGACGGCAGCCCCCAGCGCCGCGGCTGCTCCGGCGCGCGCCGCCACACCCCCCGCGAGCGGCGGACAGGGTAGAAGCGGCAGCAGCCCCTATGGCTCCTCGTTCGAAGGCCGGCCCATCAACAGGCCTGATGGCAGCGGCGCCATCTTCGTCGGCACAAAAGGATGCCTGAGCGCTGACAACTACGGCGGCAATATACGCCTTCTTCCCCTAGCCCGACACCAGGCGTACAAGCTGCCGCCGCAAGTGCTGACTCGCTCTCCGGGGCACTACGCGGACTGGATCCGTGCCTGCAAAGGGGGCGAGCCGGCCTTCTCGAACTTCTCCATAGCGGGGCCGTTCTCGGAGATCGTGCAGCTCGGCGCGCTGGCGACTCGTATAGAAGGAAAGTTGGAGTGGGCCAGCGCGAAGATGACGTTTACCAACAATGAGGACGCCAACAAATACCTGAAGCCGTTTCTGCGGAAAGGCTGGGAGTTGAAGGTGTGAGGTCGGCCTACGGCGATTGCGCGAGCGGGCCGAGCTAGCCGCCGCTACCCGTGGCAGCCGGCCCGAGGGTGTGCCGAATCCCAGGCCTATCGCCGAAACAAGTTCGAAAGTCAGCCCGCAGATGAAAAGCCGGAAAGCCGACGGAGACTCCATATCAAGGAGAATGCTATGAATCTCCAGGATTGCTGCGGCGCGTCGCGCCAGGATTTCTTCAAGAGAATCGGGGCTGTCGGGACTGGCAGTATGTTCGGCTCCGCCGGTTTGCTCGCGCACGGCGGCGGCCATGCCGCGCCGGCGAAACGGGGCCGGATTGACGTTCACCATCACATGCTCCCAGAATTTTGTTTCCCGAACAACAGATGGCAGCCGGAGGCGTCGATCGAGACCATAGACAAGTTCGGCACAGCGTTGGCGATCGCTTCGTTCGTTATTCCCGGCCACTACAAGCGACGGTGTTTCACTGCTGCAACCGGTGACGCCGGCCTTGAGATTAGCCGGGCTCGACTCACGGACAGCGCGCCCGAGTTGTGGAATTCGGCCTATACCGTCTAACGTCAGAGATGTGTGGAGCCTATTATGCGAAAGCCTTGTTTGAAACTCGTCGTGGTAGTTGGGATACTGTTGGCGCTAGGCGCTGCTGCGAATGCCGCCCAGATGTCGCCGCGCACGGATACTGCGCGCATCAACTTCAATGCGGGCTGGCAGTTCGCGCTCGTCGATCAAAATAACTTCGCCCAGGCGACAGCCGATCCCAACAATTTGTACTACAACGCGACGGCCGGGACGGGCGCACCCTTCCTGAACTACTCGACCTCCTTTCCCGGCTCGGTGTGGAGACCGTTGACGCTGCCGCAGGATTGGAGCGTCCAGTTGCCTCCGACCAACAGCGCCGCGGGGTCCAATCCACGCTGCCCGACGTGCAGCGGCTTTACGGCCTGGCTGCCGGGCGGCTTTGCGTGGTATCGCAAGGTCTTCACGCTGCCGATGGCCGGCGCGCCGGCGAAAGCGGGGGACGTGTACTCGGTTGACTTCGACGGGAGCTTCGGGTTGACGACGGTGTACCTCAACGGGGCGCAGGTCGGCGCCCGCACGGTGTCCGGAACCACGCACAACTTCGGATTCACGGGCTTTCGCGTGGACCTGCCCGTCGGGAGCGGCCCAGGTAAGTTGCACCCGAACGGCCAGAACGTGCTGGCGGTGAACGTGTCCAACACGCCCGACTCCCATTTCTATAAGGGCAGCGGCCTGTACGGCGATGTGTGGCTCATGGAGACCAGGCCGGTGCACATCGCGCGCTACGGCGTGTTTGTGACGACTCCCAATCTCGCGGCCACGGATAAAGCGGCGACTCCCTATGGGAATGCGCAGGTAAAGACGCAGGTTGTTAACGAGAGCGCCAGCACGGACACGATCACCGTCACTCATACCATCGTGGATGCCGCGGGCAACCAGGTCGGGACTGCTTCTTCGCAGAGCCCGCTGGCGGTGGCGGCGGGAAGGTCGCAAACGGATACGACAACCGTCAAGGTGACCAATCCCAAGCTATGGTCGCCGGACGCGCCGAACATTTACTCGTTGCGCACGAGCATCTCCAACGCCAGCGGCGTTCTCGATTCGTATGCGACGCCGTTCGGGTTCCGCTGGCTCGCATTCGATCCTAACGAAGGCTTCTTCATCAATGGCGTGTACACCCCGCAAAACGGCATGGCCGAGCACTCGTTGAAGGGTGCGCTGGGTGAGATGCAGAACTATGACGCGGATTACCGCGAGCTGGTGATTCTGAAGGCGGCGGGCGTCAACGCCATCCGTACGGCGCACAATCCGCCGCAGCCGGAGTTCATCGCCGCCGCGGAGGACATCGGGATGATGCTCGAGGACGAGTTCGTCGACGGCTGGGCCGGCGGGGCGTACCAGGCGTACTTCGATACCGACAGCGACGCAGACATCACCGAATTCGTGATGCGCGACCGCAATTCGCCCGCGGTCGTCCAGTGGTCGCTTGGCAACGAGCCGCGGCAGTCCAGGACGGCCGAAGGCGTAGCGGTCATCGAGCGGCTGCAAGCCGACATCCTCGCGGTAGACCCGACGCGCATCATCTGTTTTGAGAACGACACGAGGGCCGTGCCCGCGCAGGGCAGCGCCGCGGGCGATCTCCAGTTGGTGCTTCCACCAACGCGCGCCGACGGCATTCACTACGTCAACGGAGAGGCGTGGGACCTCTATCACGAGCAGTACCCCAGCACGATCTTCTGGCACGGCGAGGCGACTGACCAGATGTCCACGCGCGGCGTCTACGACTCGTGCGACCAAGTTGGTGGCGCGTCCCGCAACATGGTTGCCACGCGCTTTGCGCCAAATGGCGAGGCCCAGGCCTCTTCGTGCGACAACACCGCCAGCAACGGCGCCGTGAACTCGGTCTTCTTGAACATGGGGTTCGCCCTCAAGGTTGGCCGCGACAGGAAGTGGCTCATCGGCACCTACCCGTGGACGGGTTTTGACTATCTGGGTGAGGCAGGCGGCTTCCCGGCCAAGAACGCCGAATCCGGAACGGTGGACCTTGCCGGCTTCCCGAAGGATTCCTACTACCTCGTCAAGAGCCAGTGGTCGAAGGCGCCGATGGTGCATATCGTTCCGATGAACTGGACTGAGTACAAGCCGGGCCAGAACGTGACGGTGACGGCGTACGCCAATCAGCGGCGCGTCAATCTGAAGGTGGTCGACCCCGCTACCGGGAACGTGCTCACTGATTACGGCACGAAGTCCTTCGCTGTGAAGACCGAGCCTTGGGGCGCCACTTATCTGGAGACTGACGTCCAGCGTGGCGATGACACCGCGAACTTGGCGCCTGCCAACACGACGCTGCGGTTCCCCGCGGCGGCGGGGGCCAAGGTCGTCTATCCCGCCAGTGTCACTGGCTACGGAAGCCACATGGAGGCAGTCACGATCGGCGGCGCCCAGACCGAGACGTTTACGGCCGGCTATAACTTCCCGACGCTGCCGGCTGCCACTTCGCTGGTTGCGGCAGCGGGCGGCGCCTCAGCCCCGGCCACGAATATCAAGGTCGCGAGCTTCTTCGGGTTCCAGCCCGGTGAGCAGATGAAGATTGAGGCGGGCACAGCGAATGAGGAGACCGCCACGGTCACGAAGGTGGGAACGGCCGCGGCGGCGAGCACGCTGGCGGTCCCTGCGCGCGCCGGGGATACGAGGATCTATCTGACAGACACGACCAATTTCCGGGGCGGCGACACGCTGACGATCGGTACGGGCGCGGGCCAGGACGTGAACATCCGGGTGGCGCAGGTCGGCAATCCGGCAGGGACGCAGGCGACCACGCTGGTTGCGCCGGTGGTTGCGGGAGCCAACACGACGAACCTGAAGGTCGAGAACACCACTGGACTGACTTACGGCGACACCATCATCGTGGACGGCAGCGGGGCCAACTCCGCGAACTTCGAGATGGCGAAGATCGTCGGGCGCGTTGGGGCCGCGCGGCCCAACACGACGCTGACCCTGCCGGCGGCGGCTGGCGCCACGAACATCAGCGTGGCCAGCACGAGCGGGTTTGAGGCCGGCGATCGTGTGTCCGTCGACTCGACGGGCGCTGGCGCGGAGGCGGTGACGGTCTCGAGCGTGGGGACGGCGGCGGTGAGCACGACGCTGTTCGCAGCGGCCAGGAGCGGCGCCACAAACATTAAGGTGGCGAGCACGAACGGGTTTGCGAACAACACGCAGCTCATCATCGGCTCGGCGGGTGCAAGCCCGGAAACGGTGAATATCGTGAGCGTCGGCACACAGGGCCGCAACTTCACGCTTTCGGCCGGCTTGGTTGCCGGTGCGACGGAAATCCAAGTCGCCGCGGTTGGGGGCGCCGCCGGGGGCCGCGGGGGCGGATTCGGAGGCCCGGGCGGTGGTGGATTTGGGGGGCCGGGCGGCTTTGGCGGCGGTGCCGGATTCGGTGGCCCCGGTGGTCCGGGAGCTGCCGGCGGCGCGGGCATCCAGGCCGGCGACACCGTGATGGTCGATGGCGAGTCCCGCACAGTTGTTAGCGTCGTGGCGCCGCAAGGCGGCCGCGGCGGATTCGGGGCTGGTGGTCCGGGAGGCGGTGGATTCGGAGGTCCGGGCGGCGGTGGCAGGGGAGGCCCGCAGCCAACTACAGTTACGATTACGCCGGGCTTGACGTCCGCGCACGCACAGGGCGCCGGGGTTCAAGATCTTGGAACCGGCATCACGTTCGAACCGGCTCTGGCTTCGGCCAAGCCGCAGGGCGCGGCGGTAACCGATCCGGGCACGGGCATCACGTTCTCTCCGGCGCTTCGCGCCGGGCACGCGTCCGGCGTCTCCGTGCGCGACACGAGCAACCTGGGTACGGGCATCACGGTCACGCCGGCCCTAAAGCTCGCTCATGCCAGCGGCGCGCCGTTCCTGGACTTGGGTCCGGGTATGTCCATAAAGCTGGGCGCGCCGCTGCGATTCGCGCATGAGGGCGGCGTCAGCGTCAACAACAACAACGGAACGGGCCTCACGGTCACGCCTGGGTTGACCAAACAGCACGCTATCGGCGCAGCGGTACTGCCGCTGGGCGCCGGCCTGAAGGTCACCAACCCGGGCGGACTGAAGTTCGCGCACGCCGCGGGCGACGCGGTCAGCTCCCCCGGCGTGGTGGCCGCGTCCGTGAACTCTTCGTGCGTAGGCAGCTATGAGGATACCAACGGTACGTGTGGCGATATCAGGCTGCTCTGGGAGGTTCCATTCGTGGCGGGCAAGCTGGTCGCCACGGCGGGCAACTCGCTGGATAGCAGCGGCAAGGTGATTCAGACGGCGAGCGATTCCCAGACCACGGCCGGTCCGCCGGCGACGGTCGCGGTGACTCCCGAGAAGCGCGTCATCCCGGCCGATGGCGTGTCGCTGGCGTACATCGATCTTGACGTTATCGACAGCAAAGGCGTTATGGTTCCGGCGGCCGACAACGAGATCTCAATCGGCGTCTCGGGGCCAGGGAAGGTCATCGGCATGGACAACGGCGAGTCTGTCGAGCCGGAGAACCTGTCGGCGAGCGCCCGCGCGGCGTTTCACGGCAAGGCGGTGGCGATCGTCCAGTCGACGGGCGGCTCCGGGCCGATCACAGTCACGGCGACGTCGCTGGGCCTCGCTCCGCGGAGTGCGACGGTGATTGCCTCCAACGCTAAAGGGGCTGGGGTCGGTGTGGATACCGTTGTGATGCGCGCATTGCTGGGGTCCGCGATCGCACTGCCGGCCACCGTTCAGGCGGACAACGCCGACGGATCTCAGACCAAGGCGAACGTTGCGTGGGACGCGGCGCCGGCAGCGGCGAAGACTACGCCTGGCGTGTACACGGTATCTGGCGCCGTCACCGGCTTTCCGAGCCAAAAGGCCACAGCGGTGGTGACCGTGTACGCCGTCAGCGGCGTGCAGGGGTAC
>PLGA01000177.1 GCA_003139735.1 Bryobacterales bacterium
CTTAGACGAAAATCGGCCACCGCCGCCGCCTTGACCACGATGCCCGCCGGTTCGAGGTTCGCGAATACCTTTTCCCGCATTTCCGCCGCCGTGCGCACCCCAATCACCTCAACGCCCCTGGGAGGCGCCAGGCTCACCGGCCCGGATACCAGGATTACGCGCGCGCCGCGGGCGCTGGCCGCTTCCGCCAACGCGTAGCCCATCTTGCCGCTCGAGCGGTTGGAAATGTAGCGCACCGGATCGAGCGGTTCCTGGGTGGGTCCGGCGGTAATCAAAACGGTCTCCCCTTCCAGGTCCAGGCGCCGGGAAGCTTCGCGGCCGATGGCCTCGGCGATGGCTTCCGGTTCGGCCAGCCGGCCCGGGCCGGTCATCCCGCACGCCAGGTATCCGCTTTCCGGTTCGACGATGCGGTGTCCCCGCCGCCGCAGCGTCTCCACGTTGGCCTGCGTGGCGGGATGCGTCCACATGTTCACATTCATGGCGGGCGCCAGCACCACCGGTCCCGTGAACGCGAGATAGAGCGTGGTCAGGAAATCGTCGGCCAGACCGTGCGCCAGCTTGGCGATCAGATCGGCCGTAGCCGGGGCAATGGCCAAGACCTCGTGTTCCTGGGCGACCGCAATGTGCTCGATGGCGCTCTCGATCGCGAACAGGCTGGTCAGCGTCTTGCGTCCAGTGAGGGCGGCGAAGGTCAGGGGACGGACGAACTCCTGGGCGGCGTCCGTCATGACGGCTCGCACCTCGTGCCCCTGCTGCATCAGCAGGCGCGCCAGCTCCGCGGCCTTGTAAGCCGCAATGCCGCCGCCGACGCCGAGGAGGATCTTCATAAAGTGGGGCGGGCCGGGGCGCCCNNAGGCTGTACTTCACCAGGCCGCGCCGTACTTCTTCCATGGCGATGACCGTGGGCTTCTTGGACGAAGTCGGCAGCACCGGCCGCGCGCCGGCTTGCAGTTGCCGGGCTCGCTTGGCCGCCACGATGATGTAGCGGTACGTGCTCTGTTCGTCGTCGTCGGGGATGGTGCAGTGGGCGTTGTTCCGTGGAGCTTTATCAGCCATAAATCTCGATGCCTTTTCAAACTTCAAACGTGTCCAGAATGGGCCGGATCAAACCCTCGATCCTGGTCCGCCGCGCCCTCTCCGCCTTCACGATGGCGCCCAAGGTTGCGTCGGACTCTTCGAGGTCCCGGTTGATCAGCACATAATCGTAAGCCTTGTATCTCCGGATTTCTTCGGCGGCGTCCCGCAACCGCCTGGCGATCACATCTTCCCGGTCTTCCCCCCGCGCCCGCAGCCGCTGCTCCAGAATCTGACGCGAGGGCGCCAGGACGAAAATCGTCACCGCCTCGGGAACCTTGCTCTTCAATTGTCTCGCACCTTGCACGNNTTGCACGTCGATGTCGAGTACCAAGTCCTTGCCCTGGGCTTGGGCCTGTTCCAGAACGCCCTGGTGCGTCCCGTAATAATTGCCAAACACCTCGGCCCACTCCAGAAACTCGTTGCGGGCGATCATGGCCTCGAAATCCCCGCGTGCCACGAAATGGTAGCTCCGGCCATCTACTTCGTGCCCGCGCGGCTGGCGGGTGGTGTAGGAGACTGAAAACCTCAGCCCCGGATCGCATGCCAGCAGGCGCGCCACCAGCGTGGATTTCCCCGAGCCCGAAGGCGCGGAAACAATGAAGACAGTAGTCATTCTAAGTTCAACGATTGTTCGCGGATCTTGTCGATCTCCGATTTCGCGGCCAGGCCCAGATCCGTAATGGTAAGGCCCAACTCGCCCAGGCCGCCGGTCTTCGATAAGACCGTGTTCGATTCCCGGTTCATTTCCTGCAACAGGAAGTCCAGCCGTTTGCCCACCTCGCCGTCGCCACGCAGCATTTCTTCCACTTGCGCCGTGTGCACTCTCAGGCGAACCAGTTCCTCCGCGATGTCGCTGCGGTCCGCCAGCAGAGCGGCCTCCTGCGCCAGGCGCTGCGGGTCGATGGGCGCCCCTTGCAGCAACTCCGCCAGCTTTTCCGACAGCCGCTTATGGAAGGCCGCCGCGGCCCCCGCGCGAATCTCTTCCATACGGTTCACCAGGCCGCCGAGGTTCTGGCAGCGCTGCCGGATCTCTTCGGCGGTGGCCGCCCCTTCGCGCTCGCGCACCTGGTTCAAGGCGGCCACGGCCGCGGCGGCCGCTTCGAGCGCCGCTGCCGCCACATCGTCCGGAAGCGCCTCCGCCTCGCCGGCGCTCAGCATTCCCGGGACTCGCAACGCCGAATTGAGGTCCGGCTGCCCTTCCACCCGGTAGATCCCGGCCGCTTCCCGGAAAGCGCGCATGTAAACGTCGAGCAGCGCGCGATTCAAAACCGGCGCTCCCGGGCCGCCGGTCCGCTCGATCGTCACGTTGACTTGCACGTGTCCGCGCGTCAGGCCGGTCTTGAGCGCCGCGCGGATCTCGCCTTCCATGCCCTCCAGCTCCGCGGGCAGGTGCAACTGCAAATCCAGGCCGCGATGGTTCACGCTCTTGAGGCTGAAGACGATTTCGCCTTGCGCCGTGGCCTTTCGCACCATGGCGAAGCCCGTCATGCTACGCACGCTCATCCTTCCACCGCCGTTCCGGCCTTCTCGAATTGCAGCTCGTAGAGCCGTTGATAGAGGCCGCCCTGGCTCACCAGCTCCTCGTGCGTCCCCGTCTCGCGGACGCGCCCCTTGGAGAGCACCACGATCTTGTCCGCGCGGCGAATCGTCGACAGCCGGTGCGCGATGACAATCACCGTGCGGTGCTCCATCAGGTTCGCCAGCGCCTTTTGCACCAGCATCTCGGATTCGGTGTCCAGGTGCGAGGTGGCTTCGTCCAGGATCAGGATCGGCGCGTTCTTCAACANNATCGCGATGCGCTGCCGCTGCCCCCCGCTGAGCTTCAGTCCCCGGTCTCCAATGATGGTGTCGTAACCCTCCGGCATTTTCCGGATGAACTCGTCCGCCAGGGCCGCCTCCGCCGCGCGCCGAATCTCTTCCGGCGGCGTGCCCGGCCGCCCATAGGCGATGTTGTTCGCGGCCGTGTCGTTGAACAGGAACGTATCCTGCGCCACGATGCCGATAAGCGCCCGAAGCGAGGCCATGTCTACCTCGCGAACGTCGCGCCCGTCCACCTTCACAGCCCCGCCGGTAACGTCGTAAAACCGCGGCGCCAGATTCGCCAGGGTGGTCTTGCCGGCGCC
>PLGA01000394.1 GCA_003139735.1 Bryobacterales bacterium
ACGGAGGCACCCTGCTGCTGGACGAGATCGGCGACATGGATTTCAAGCTCCAGGCCAAGCTCCTGCAGGTATTGCAGGACCACGAATTCCAGCGTCTGGGGGGCAAGGAGACGGTGCGGGTGGATGTCCGGGTGATCGCGGCCACGCATAACGACCTGGAGAAATCCATCGTGACGGGCGCCTTCCGGCAGGATCTGTACTACCGGCTGAATGTGGTCAGCCTGTACGTGCCGCCGCTCAGGGACCGCACGGAGGATATTGTCCCGTTGACGCGGATCCTGCTGCGGAAGTACGCTCCCGGCGAGGTTTCTCCGCCGGAGATCACGCCGGCGTTGCTGCAGGCTATGCTGCAGCACGATTGGCCCGGAAACGTGCGCGAACTCGAGAATATCGTCCGCAAGCTGCTTGTGCTGCGGTCTCCGGACCTGGTCGCACAGGATCTGAGGACGCGGGCGGCGCGCAAAGTCCTCACCGCCGCGCCGGCATTGGATCTGCCGGCCAATACGGAGGCCGGGGAGAGCGCGCCGATTCTGGAACAAGTGACGCAAGCCAAGGAACAGGCGGAAACGGAAGCGATTTTGGCTGCGCTGAACAGCACGCGCTGGAACCGGAAGAAGGCTGCCAACATGCTGAAGATCGACTACAAGGCCCTGCTGTACAAAATGAAGAAACTGGGGATCGAGCACAAATTCGACGCACCGCCGGCTGAGCGCGGCAAGGCGGCGCCGGTGAAAGTCATGACGGCGGGTTCGGGCCAGTTTTTCTAGCTTCGGCAAGAGCGGCGAAATTCGAGCCAATCCCGACGTCTTGTTCGCCGCGGCGATTGCGTCGCCCTACGCCACGGCCCGTGCGGAAATTTGCCCAACGTGGACCGCCGCAGCGGGGCGGCATCACACGTGCTCATCGCAAGTGCTCGCCGCATGGGGCGCCGCGAACGCCCGTGGACACCCGCCATGCTCTTGCCGCACCGAGTACCGTCCATTTGTAAGCGTGCGACCGTGCTGGCCGGCGTTCTGGTCACCCTGCTCGCCGGCCCCGGCTGCTCTCGCCAGTCCCGCTCGGCCGCGCTGGTTGCACGAGGCCGGAAATGTATGGCGGCGCAGGAAGTGGGGACGGCCATCGAGGATTTCAAGCGGGCCGTCGAGTTGACGCCGCTCAACCCCGATGCGCGCTACCAGTTGGCCGTGGCGAATCTGGCGATTGGCAATGGCCGGGCGGCGGCGGAGGAGTTGGCGACAGTCATTCAATTAAAGGCGGACTATTGGCCGGCGCAACTCAAGCTGGCCGAATTGATGGCGACGAGCGGGGACCAAAACGTCCTGGCCGAAGCGCGAGAGAGACTCACCCGGGTGATCGCCCGGCTCCCCGGCGATGCCGGCGCGGTCACGGCCTTGAGCATTGTCGAATGGAAGCTGGGCCAGCGTGAGCAGGCGCAGCGCCGTCTGGAACAGGCCCTGAAAACGCTTCCGAACCAGTTGGATTGGGTGGCCACCCTGGCGAAAATGAGGATGGCGGCGGGCAATCCGGCCGGCGCCGAAGCTTCGCTCCGAGCGGCGGCGGAAGGCAGCGCCAAGGCGACGATCTTCCTGGCCGAGTACTACAGCGCGATGGGGCGTTTCGCGGAGGCTGAAGCGGAACTGAGACGGGTGCTCGGACGCGAACCGCAAAACGCCACCGCGCTACTCGATCTTGCCACTCTTCAAGCCGGACAGAATCGTATGCCCGAGGCTGCCCGTACCTATCGCGCACTGGCGGCGCTGCCGGATCGCCGCCACCATGAGATGTACGGCCTGTTCCTGCTGCAGAGCGGGGAGTTCGAGCCGGCGATCGAGGAACTCGAGCAGCGGCTGCGGGAGGATCCTTCCGACCATGTGCTGCGCACCGGCCTGGTGACCGCGTACCTTGGGGCGGGCCGCGAGCCTGATGCGGAGCAGTTGCTTCGCTCGGCGGTGCGGCAGAAGAATCCCGATTTTGACGCGCTATTTCAAAAAGCCGTCCTGGATTTAGGAAAGGGCCGCGTCGACGCCGCCCAAGCCGGCATCCTCTCCGCCCTGCAACTGCGACCGGAGGCAGCCCAAGCGCATTATGTCCTGGCGGCGGTTCACCTGCGGCGCGGCCGGATCTTGAGTTCGGTAGACGAACTCGGCCAGGCGCTGCAGCGCAACCCACAGTTCCTGCCCGCGCGAATTGAACTGGCGCGATACCAGATCGCCGCCAAGGCCCCCGATGTGGCGCTGGAGGCGCTGGCGCAAGCGCCCGCCAGCCCGGGGACCTCGCCGGCAGTGACGGCGGCGCGCGGGTGGGCGTTGCTTGCCATGGGGGACGGGGAGCGGCGCCGGAGCGAGTTCGAGTCCGCCGGGCGACGCGATGCTGCCCCGACGCTACAGGTGGAAGAAGCGTTGTCCCTGCTGGAACAGCGGGATGCGGCTGCGGCGAGCCGGATCGCCGAAGGGCTCTTGAGCGCCAATCCAGGCGATATGCGCGCGCTTCTATTGCTGGCGCGCAGCGGCCAGGTGGAAGGGGGGCCCGAAGCGGCCATCGATCATATCCGCCGCCGCGCCGAAAGCCAGCCCCACTCCATGGAGGCATGGCGCTTTCTGGGGGAACTTCTGTTGGCGGCGGGTCGAATCCCGATGGCGGTAGTGGCCCTGGAGACAGCGATAGTGGCGGGTTCCCATACGCCGGCGCTGGAGGCCGCCTTAGCGCGCGCCGAGTTGCGCGACGGCAAGGCGGCAATCGCGGAAAGCCGCCTGATTCCCGTGGTGAGAGCGGATCCCGGGAACGACTCGATGCGCCTCCTGTTGGGGGCGGCGCAACAGACGCGGGGCGAATACGATGTGGCAGCGGAGTCGTACCGCAAGGTTCTCGAAAACAACCCTTCGAGCGTTCCCGCGCTCTATAACCTGGCATTCGTGCTCGCGGAGCATGGCAAGCCCGAGGAGGCCTTGCACCTGGCGGAAAAGGCCAGGGAACTGGCTCCCGAAAGCGCCGCCGTGGACGACCTGTTCGGATGGGTGCTCTATCGGCGGGGACTGGATTCCCTGGCGGCGATTCACCTGACGGAGGCCGAGCTCGCCGGGTGTGTCCGGGCGTCCTACCATTTAGCCATGGCGCGGCTTCACCAGGGCGATCGGGCAGCCGCGCAGAAGGCTCTGGAGGAAGGCTTGCGCCGCAGTCCCGATCTTCCCGAAGCGGCTGTGGTGCGCAAGGCGCTGGACGGTCCGGCGGGTTCCAACGCGAGTACCGCGCCCATGCCAGATCCGGTGGCCTCGGGGTGGCTCGATCTGGGCGCGTCCGATAATACCGCGGCGCGCCTGGAGGCGTACCAGGAAGCGCGCGGATGCGAACCGCCGCCGGCGGCCCTGGACGCCGTGCTCAGCGCACGGGATGCCAAGAATTTCACTGCGCGGGTCGTCCTTCCGCTGATGTTGTGCGATCCGCGGCCGGCATTGGCGAACGCGGTCGCGACGCCCGAAGCATTGAGCGTTGGAAACGCCGGAACCGATTGGAAGAACCCCGAATCGATGTTGCAGGGCCAGTTCCGTCTTTCCGGCGTGAGCGCGGCGGGCTGGGATAACACCTACGTTTCCTGGGATACCGATCGCAAGGGTCTTCCACCCGTAATCGAGACATCGCCGCTCGATGCATCCGATTCTTCCTCGCGGTCTCCGCTCGATCCGCCGGATGCGACTGGATGGAGCGTTTACGATTCCCTCTGGCCCAGGGCCTTCCACTGACGGCGGGCAAAAGTTTCGGACTCATTGCGAAAAAGTGTTGCGGCGCGGCGGCCGGAACCCGGAGGGGACTGGCCGTCTCGGGCCCTGCCATGGCATGGCAATTGCCCAAGCCTTGATTCAACCGCTGTGGCAGTCAAGGGGGAAGCATGGACGACGACAGTAGCAAGCGGCGCCTGGGAGCCGCGCGATGGTGGAGGGGATGCGCGGGGCGCCTAGCGGCAGGGGCCGTCTTCTGCGCAGCCACCTTGACTGCGCAGACATTCACCCTGAATCCACTGACGTCGGCTGGCGCGCAACAGAATGGCTTCCACCTGTATAACTTCTCGGCTTTCGCGCAGTATTCGACCGTGGACCAATCCTGGATCAACCTGGTGGACACGCTGTCGGGATCGCCTGGAACCCCGTTGCCGTCGTACACGAGCGTGAGCGGCTTTTCGGCATCCGTGGGCCTTCACGTTGGCGGCGCGGAAGGCGCACGATCGAACTTTTCGTTGATCTACTCGCCCACCTTCTCTTACACCACCTATGGGCAGAGTTCGACCCAGTTAGCCCATACGCTGGCCTTCAGTTGGTCGCGCAAACTGGCGCCGCAGTGGCAGCTTTCCGTAAGCGCGTCGGGCGTGGAGGGAGCATTCGACCAGTTCCTCTTCTCACCGACCAACGCGCAGAATGTGGCCTCCCTGGTCGGCACGGCTCAGGAGTTGGCGGGACAGTTCCTGACGGGGCAGAGCAGCAATCCGAGCATTGCGGCCGGTACTGGCGCAGCCGCAACGGTTACTCCGCAAGTCCAGCTTTTCTATGGCGATCGGATCCTTTCGGCCATGACGCAGGTGGGCCTGTCGTATTCCCATTCTCCGCGAATGACCTTCGGGATCACCGCCAGCGGCAGCCGCATGCAGCACTTGAAAACCAGTTCTTCCTTGGGCAGCGACTACTTCTTCATTCCGGAGAACACGAATGTGGGCTTCGGCGGATCCTTCAGCTACCTGCTCTCGGAGCGAACGTCGTTGATGGGGTCGGTCCAATACGGGCGGGGGATGTCGTCCATCTACAACGAGCAATCCGGGGCTGCGCTGATGGGTCTCGGCCGGAAGCTCACGCAAAACTGGTTCACCGATTTTGCGGCGGGAGGCGGCTATATTCTGCCGATCCAGTCTACCGCCAGCACGTCGGCCAATGGGCGCGGAAAGCAGTGGGAAGCCAACGGAAAGATCGGTTATCGCAGCCGCACCAATACCTTGGTCGCTTCCGCGGACCGCAGCCTATCCGACCTGTACGGAGCGGGAGCGGCCGCCACCCTAGCCTTGTCGGGCGGTTGGAACTGGCGTAAGCCGGGGAGGAAATGGGCGTTGCAGGCCGGCGCCGAGGAGGACCTCCTGTCCGGACAGGCCGTGGCCGCCGACCTGGCGACGCACGGCTTCCGCGCGAACGCCGGGATATATTTGAACCTCTCCCGCCGATCCTCCGTCGTGGTGCAGTACAGTTACGACACGTTTTGGGGAACCTTTCCTTCCGTGTCTTCCGCAACGTCCTCCACAACCGGCCAGCCGGTGCGATTTGCCCAGAACTCGATTCGGCTGAACTTCGGCTTTGGCGCCGGCGGCGGCTCGGGCAGCCCGGGCAGCCCGGGCGCTCCAACCGCGGCTCCCTGATGCTGCCCGCGCTTATGGCGCGATGTTCATACAGTGGGGCAGGCCATCGTTTTTTGTGGCCTGCCTTCTTCGGTGGGGCGGACCGGGGCGCCCATGCCTTTTTTAGGCCCGTCTGCCTTCTTCTGGCCTGTTGAGTTATTCTTGGGCACTACACCAGAAACTAGAAGTACAGCCGATTAATGGCTTGAACGCCTTTGCGGCAGAGAGGCGCCAAGGTTCCAAAGTCCGGAATGGGCGCCGGTTGTTGAACCTGCTCTTCCAGCAAGCGGGCGCAGTTAGCGGCGGCGGCGGCCATGGTGGTGACTTCGAACCGATCGTGATTATCCGCCAGGAAACGGAGCAAGCCGCGATAGCGCGCAATCACCAGGTGGTCCGGTTTGAACTGCGAGTAAAAGTCATCCTTATGCTTAACCGCGCTGAAGCTGTGAAACACGATTACGCAATCCCGCAATCCGCGGGATTGGGCTTGCAGAAGGGCCTTCTGAAGCTCGCTCAGGCTCAGGGCGCTGATCTCCAAATGCTTGTACCCGCGGAAAGGCCCGATGCCGGTGGTTCCCACCGAGAGTGGGAATTCGAAGACGCCTTCGACTTGCTGCACGACATTGGGCTGCAGGCGGCTGCCGGGAAATGACTGGCGGTCGCTGGCATCGAAGCTGGAATCGATGACAATGCTGTCGGGAAGGGCGGCCAGAGTATCGATATTCGCCCAGAATCCACCGGCGCGGTAAGCCACGGGCTGGACGCCGACGAAACGAAGAAAGAGGCTGTGGGCTTCCTGGAGAAGCGCGCGCTGTTCGTCCCGAGTGTACTGGTTAATGCCATCCGACAGGTTCTTGTAGTACGCGAAGCTCTTCTGGCCGCCATTGTGGGTTGCCAGGGCATAGTTGTGGAAGGTGGGATGGGTATGGAGCTGGACGTCCTGCCCGCGTTCCAGCAGATAATCGAAAACGCGCCGAATGGGCCCTTCACCAAGGCAAAGCGAGGCGAATACCTCGACAAAGAAGGTCGCGCGGAACCCGTGGCTGCGGAGCTCGTCAACCATGAACGGCAGCCCGTACGCGTGACCGTTTTTTTGGGCAAAAATCCGTTTTTCGACGGGGAGCGGCCTACGGTCCAAGTACTTCCATGCCAGGCCCATGGAAGTCTCCGCGTCAATGGTAATGTAGACGCGCGTCTTCATCTGGCGCCGGTTTCCAGGCACGAAAGCCGTCGCCGACAGACGCAATCGTCACAGTTGTTGCGATCGCTAAACAGGTTATCCATATCCCCGCTACCGCCAGACACCGGGTCTGCGCGCTCTGGCGCGGTGTAAGCAAGTTTACTGCCTAACCTTGTAGGTCGGAGATTTCAAACAATAATGGGTGGACCGGCGACCGATAGACTGAACTCACGGCAGACGCGAGCCTTGCGGGTCGCCGCCCAGCCAACACCGCAGGCGCCAATTATTCGCACTTAATCCCACAGTGCGTGGCGAGGGCTGTTGCCACAACCGCCTCCGCCGCGTTGAAGAACCGTGGATTCAAGCGGCTACGGATTTGGCGCTAACGTTGCCTATACCTCGACGGCGATCTTACTTTCGGGCGCATCGCAAAAATATGCCTCTGCCAAAAGCGGCCAATACCGATCCGCAGCTTTCCCTCATGTCCGTGGCGCGAATGTGCTGGATCCACAGGTACGGCATAGCGGTGGCGTGGCTGGCCCTTACCGTGGCCACGGTGGCCGTGGTCCAGCGGATGCCTGCCGTCTATACGGCGGAGTCGCTGATCCTGATCGATGCCCAGAAGATTCCCGAGCGGTTCGTGCCCTCGACCGTCAGCGCCGAGGCCGAGGATCGGCTGGCGACCATCAGCCAGCAGATCCTCAGCAACACGGACCTGCAGAGGATCGTCGAGGAGGACGATTTATACCGGGAGCAGAGAGCGCGCCACCCGCTCGACGAGGTGGTTCAAACAATGCGCGCCGACATCAATGTCCGGCTCGATCGCGGAATGGCCAACACCAAGCCGAATGCGTTTCGGGTGTCGTATTCGGGCACGCAGCCGGCGGTTGTGGCGCAGGTGACCAATCAACTTGCGAACCTGTTTATCGAGGAGAACCTGCGCACGCGGGAAAGCCAGGCCGAGGGAACTTCGGAGTTTGTGGGGACCGAGCTCGCGGAAGCGAAAAAGAAACTCGACTCGCTCGAAACAGCCATCCGGGGGTATAAGTCGCTGCATAACGGCGAGCTCCCGGAACAACGAGGCGCGCTTGAGGGCGCGCTGGAACGGTTGCGGATGGAGCAGGTTTCCGCAGCCGACGCAATCTCCCGCGCGGAGGAGTCCAAAGCAACGCTGGAGAACACCGAGCGAATGACGCAGGACACGCTCGACATGCTCATGCGCCCGCCCTCGACCCCGGCGCCTGCCAACGCTCCGTCCACCGGGGCCAGCGCAGCCGCGGCCGCGCCTCCAGCCCCTTCGGGCCCCAAGAGACAATCCGAGATTCTCCAAGCGCAGCTCGAGGATATGCTGGGGCGCTATGGGGAACAGCATCCGGACGTGAAGCGGCTGCGAGCCGAGATTAAGCTAGCGAGAGCCGCGGAAGCGAGGGAAGCGGCGCAGGCGCCGCTCCCCAAGGGTCCGGCCCGCGGGGCGGAGAAAGTAACCGCTTCCGACACGCCGGCGCAGGCTTTGGCAAAAGCGGTGACGGCCAATCCGGTGGACGTTGGCGCCGCGCGAGAGCGCATGGCGGCGCTCAAATCCCAGCTAGCCGTAGTTGAAAACGACATCGACAGACGAAAGGCCGATCAGCAACGCATCGCCAAGGAGATTACCGAGTATCAGACGAAACTGACCGACGTTCCCATGCGGGAGCAGGAACTCGATCAGATTACGCGGGACTACGATGTCACCAAGCTTAACTACCACTCGCTGTTGGAAAAGCAGTTGTCGGCGGAAATGTCGACCGACATGGAACGGCGTCAGAAATCCGAACGTTTCACCATACTCGACCCGGCGCACGCTCCGCAGACGCCGTCCAAACCGAACCGGATGTTCTATGACGCCACCAGTTCCGCGCTCTTTCTCTTTCTCGCAATAACGGGCGCAATTGGCCTGGAAATGCGCAAAGGCAGCCTGATGGGCGAATGGGAACTGCCGGAGAATATCCCGGTGCTCGCCCGCGTGCCGGAGATTGCTATTTCAGGGGGCGGCGTCCGGCTCCGGGCCGGGTGGAGCGCGGCTACGTGGGTCATTGTGGCGTCGGTAGCGCTGATTTCGCTGGTGGGGCTGGCGGCCGCGAGGTTCTATCTTGGCTCTGGGTTCTGAACATGTACGAAAAGCACTTCGGCCTGACTAAGCATCCGTTCAGCATGACGCCCGAACCGGCGCTGCTTTACATGACGCCCGGTCATCGCGAGGCGTTGGCCGGCCTGGCGTACGCCATCCTGGAACGCAAGGGGTTCGTCTTGCTCGCGGGCGAGGCGGGGACGGGTAAATCGACGCTTCTGGCAAGAACCATGCAATGCCTGCCCGCCAACCGGGTGGTTTCCAGCGTAATTTTGAATCCCACCCTGACCGAGTCGGAATTCCTGGAACTGGCCATGCTGGATTTCGGCTTCACCAACGTCCCGGCGAGCAAGGCCCAGCGGCTCGTGCAGCTTCAGGAATTCCTGATGCGCGTCAAGCAAGCCGGGAAGATCGCCGTACTGGTCATCGATGAGGCGCATAAGTTAGCGCCGTCCGTGCTGGAAGAAGTGCGGCTGCTGAGCAATTTGGAACTGCCCGGCGAGAAACTGCTCCAGATCGTGTTGGCAGGCCAGGACGAGATCCTGGAAATGCTGGACCGGCCGGAGCTTCGGCAGTTCAGCCAACGAATCTCAGTCCGCCTGACGCTGTCGCCTCTGTTACCGGCGGATATCGAGCAGTACGTCGCTCTGCGATGGGCGAAGGCGGGCGCTAAGACGCCGCCGCCGTTCACGTCCGAAGCGTACGACGAGATCGCCCAGTCGTCGCGCGGCATCCCGCGGCTGGTGAACGCGTTGTGCGATAACGCGCTGACGACGGCTTTTGTGGAAAAGCCGCCGGTGGTGGCTGCCAGGCACGTCCGCGAGGCCGCCCGCGACCTCGGACTTTCGCGCTCCCTGAATGAAGCCGCCGCTGCGCGTAACGGCGCCGTAGCCATGATGACCACGCGAATCGCCAGTGCGCCGGAGAACGGGGCGGTTCCGTTGCGCGCCGCGGCCGCCCCCAGGACGGCAGGGCAAGCGCGCCTGCCTGGCTGGATGACCGCGCTGGGGCTGGCTCGCAGGGAGCGGAAATGAGCAGAATCTTCGACGCGTTGCAAGGGACCCGGAGCGAAACAGCGGATCTGTTGCCGACCCTGATGGAAGGGGAGCCGGATGGGCGCTGGGCCCGGACCCTGGTGCCCGCGCCGGCCCATCCCGTCCCACCCGGGCCGTCGCCATCAAGACCGGTGGCTGCCGCTGCGGGTCCGGTGGTTCTACCGGTGGGTTCGCCGCCTATCCGGCGCGTGAAGCTGGCGATTCCAGCCACCGTGCCGGCGCTGCCTTTTGAAAATCAAAACGAAGCGGCCGCCGAGCAGTACCGGATTGCCCGCACCAAGATCGTCCACCACCCTAAGAAGCCGCGGACGATTGGGGTCACCAGCCCTGGCGCGGGCGATGGTAAGACCGTTACGGCAATCAATCTTGCCGGCGCGCTGTCTTTGAAGGCGGCGGCTAAGGTTCTGTTGGTTGACGTGGATTTCCGCAGGTCGGCGGTGCACGCCCTGCTGGGTCTGCCGAAGAGCCCGGGATTGGCCGAAGTCATTGAGGGCTCGTGCTCATTCGAAGAGGCGGTACTGGAAGTGGAAGGGTACCCGAATCTGAACATCATTACCGCTGGGGAGTCCAAGGTGAACCCGAGCGAACTGCTGGAATCGGCGCGTTGGCACGCTATCTGTGAGAGGTTCCGGGCACAGTATGAGTTTGCGATCTTCGATACCCCACCGGTGGGAGTGGTCGCCGACTGGGACCTGATCCAGCTTGCGACGGACGGGATTGTGCTCGTTTTTCGTCCTGACCATACCAAGCGGAGCAGTTGCGCCAAGGTGATCGAGTCCATGCCAAAAGACAAGTTAATTGGGGTTTTACTGAACCATACTAAACCGTGGCCGTTCGGCGCGCATGCGGGCTATGGGTATGGGTCCCAGTCTGTGTACGGGGTCCCCCCGGCGCAAGAGGGGGGGCGGCCGGCCAAACGGCCCGGTCACAAGTCATCTGGTGGAAAGTAAGTATCTCGATTGATTTGGGTCGGCTGTGAGTAAAGCGGCAGCGTCATGCGGATGGGAAGGAAGAGTCCCGAAACTTCGGTGTTCCCCGGTGGGGCAGTCGTGATCCCGTGTCCGGCGCTCTCCGCGCTCGATCGGGGTGCGGCCCTCGAGCCTGCGTGCAAACACATCCCGTCCGCGACGGAACGGCTCCGGGAACGGTTTTATGGGGGCCGGGAGCATCCCTATGGCACGTTTGAACGGCTCATCCGGCAGTCCGTGACAAGCGAGACGCTTCTGCTTGATGCGGGATGCGGCAGACGCGCCGAGACGCTGCAGCGTCTTGCGCCGTACGTCAAAACGGCCATTGGCATCGATCTGGTGGACTTTGCGGACGACGTGAGGGGTTCCGCCGTGCAGGTTGCGAAAGGCGACCTGCGCAGCATCGCCCTGCGCGACGCTTCCATGGATGTGGTCGTGGCGCGCAGCGTGATGGAACACCTGAGCGACCCCGACGCGGCTTATGCGGAAATCAGCCGGGTGTTGAAGCCCGGCGGTCGCTTCATCTTCCTCACACCGCAATTGTGGGATTACGGCAGCGTCTTCGCCAAGCTGATTCCAAACCGGCTCCATCCCTTTGTGGTGCGGAAGGTGGAGGGACGCGACGAGCGGGACACGTTCCCGGTGCAATACAAGTCCAATACAGCCGGCGCTGTCCGGCGCCTGGCGTCACGTCACGGGTTTCGTGTGGAAACCGTATCCCATTTGAATCAATACCCCTGCTACCTGATGTTCAACCCCGCGCTTTTCCTGCTGGGCACGGCGTACGAGCTGGTAACCAGCCGCTGGCAGGCTCTCCGCGCGTTGCGGGGCTGGCTCTTGATAGCTTTGCGGAAGGCGTAGCGAGGACAGCATGCGCGGAATCGCTAGCTTGCTTAATTAGACGCAGGATTGGAGCAGTCGAAACATATGCAAGCTCTGACTTCATCGACGTTTTGGGATAGCTGGTGGCCGGGGAAGATCGCGTTGTCGGAACTGAAGGCCGACGACTTCCAGTACGGACGGAATGGATTTTTTTTACGCCTGATGCGGCGCAAGCTGGGATCGCTCGATGGCATACAGGTGGTAGAGCTGGGCGGCGCGTGCTCGCTGGTCCTGCTCGCCCTGGCAAAATGGCACGGCGCCAAAGTGACCGCCATCGATTACTCGCCGGAGGGGTTGGACCTTACGAAACGGCTTTTCCAGGCAAACCGTTGTCCGGTGGAGCTGATTGAAGCGGATTTTCTGAATTGGCGTCCGGCCGGCAAGTATGACGTGGTTACCCATTATGGAGTTCTGGAGCATTTCACCGACCCGGCGCCCTTGGTCCGGATATCGGCGGACTTGCTTTCGCCTGGCGGTAAGCTGTTTCTCTCGATGCCGAACATGCGGGCGTTGGGCGCCTGCTTTTGGCGCAAGTGGAGCCCCGAGTTGTGGTCCAAGCACATCTATCACTCGGACTTGGCCATTCGGAAGGCTTGTTCGGAAGCGGGCCTGCGTGTTCGGGACACGTTTCACTTTGGCAAGCCGATGGTGCAGCAGTGCCCGTGGGAGCGGGGAGGGCGCTTGCAAAGCGTGGTGACGTTCGGTCAGAGAGTGGCCGACCAAACGGGGGAACTTCCCATCCTGGATCGCGGGATGGGGTGGATCTCGGCGCACCGGGGCTTTCTTATCTCGCAGGCGGCGGAGTAGATCTCCATGTGCGGAATCGCTGGCTTTCTGAAACACGGTGCACGAGACTCGCGGGATGTCCTCGCCAGCATGTGCGACCGCCTGGCGCACCGCGGTCCGGACGCCTACGGCTGGCTGGCCGATGACGAGGCCGCGCTGGGCCACCGGCGCCTCAGCATCATCGATCTGAGCACTGGCGACCAGCCCATGGGGAACGAAGACGGCGCCGTGCAGGTGGTATTCAACGGGGAGATCTACAACTACCGTGAACTGCGGGCCGAACTCCAGGCCAAAGGCCACCGGTTCCGCACGGAAAGCGACACCGAAGTGCTGGCGCACCTCTGGGAGGAGGCCGGCGAGCGCATGCCGGAGTTTCTCAACGGCATGTTCGCCTTCGCCATTTGGGATGCGCCCCGCAAACGGCTTTTTCTGGCCCGCGACCGCATGGGCAAGAAGCCACTCTACTACTCGGACGCTGTCCCCGGCTTCCACTTCGCGTTTGCTTCCGAACTGAAGGCGCTGGCCGCCATGCCGGGCTTCGATGCGCGGGTTGACGAGCGCAGCGTCGCGGAATTCCTGGCGCTGTCTTATGTTCCCGATCCACGCACCATCTACCGCGGCGTCGCCAAGCTCGAGCCGGCGCATTCCCTGACGGTGGACCGCACGGGAATCCGCAAGCGGCGGTATTGGTCGCCGGTGTTCCGCCAACGCGGCCAGCGGCGCGAAGAGGCCATCGAGGAACTGGGCAGCCTGGCGGAAGACGCAGTCGGCCGGCGGATGATCAGCGACGTGCCGCTCGGGGCGTTCTTGAGCGGAGGAGTGGACTCGAGCGCGGTGGTCGCATTCATGTCCCGGCAGGCCACGTCCGGAGTGCGTACCTTTTCCATCGGCTTCACGAACAAGCGGTTTGATGAGTTGGAGCACGCTCGCGCGGTAGCCAGCCTGTACCGCACGGAGCATCGGGAGAAGGTTGTCACCCCGCGCATCGAAGAGGTGCTGGACGCGTTGGCGCGGCACATGGACGAACCGTTCGGGGATCCATCCATCATCCCGACCTTGTACCTCGCTCAAATGACCCGCCGCCATGTGACCGTGGCCCTTTCGGGCGACGGCGCCGACGAAGTGTTCGGCGGATACCGCCGGTATTATTACGGCGTGCTGGAGGAGAAGCTCCGGCGCAAGTTTCCGGCCTTCTTCCGCCGTTCGGCCATCGCCTGGGCCGGCGGACATTATCCCAAGTTCGATTACCTTCCGCAGGCCTTTCGCGCCAAATCGCTGCTCACCAATCTGTCGCTGGAGATCGCAGACGCCTACTACTCCAGCATGACGGCATTTCGCGGCGACGGCCTGGATGCGGCGCTCGCCCCGGAACTGCGACGGTCGCTCGGAGGGTATGCTCCGCGTGAGTGGTTCCGCGACCAATTCACCGCCGTTCGGGACCTCCACCCGCTCGAGCAGATGCAGGCCGTCGATTTCCAGACCTACCTGCCGGGGGACATCCTGGTGAAGGCGGACCGCGCCAGCATGATCCACTCTCTAGAGACCCGCGCTCCCTGGCTGGACTACCGCATTGTTGAATTTGCCTGCGGGCTGCCGCCGGACTGGAAACTGGACGGGCGGGTGGGGAAAGCGATCTTCAAGCAAGCCGTCCGGCCGCTTCTGCCGGAAAAGAACGTCAGCCGCAAGAAGATGGGTTTCGCGGTTCCCCTAGCCGAATGGTTCCGGACCAGCTTGAAGCCGGTATTCGAATCCAAGGTCCTGAGTAAGGATGCGGAGGCCTTCGTGTGTCCCGCCGAGGCCCGCAGGCTGTGGGACCAGCATCAAAGCTCCCTGTTCAATCATGAGCGAAAACTGTGGAACTTGCTGATGCTGGCGATGTGGCAAGCGGGGCGCCAAGCCGGGGTGGAAAGCGCCGTGGGAGCGGCTCATTCGGCCTGACATGCGCGAATTCCTGCTGCTGGCCGTCATTGTGGTGCTCGCGATCATGGCCATTATGCGCCCGAAAATCGGGGTGTTCGCAATCGTCTGGTTCGCCCTGGCGCGGCCGGACAAAGCGGCTTGGGCAAGCGGCGTGTACCCGTATGCGTCCATACTTGAGTTAGGCACGCTGATCGGCAGCTTGAAGATCTTGGAGCAGTTGACGCCCCTGTGGCGCAGCCCCGTCTTCCGGCTGTTGTTGTTTCTATTGGCGCCAATCCTGCTGTCGACCGTCCTGGCGGTGCACCCGACGCTCTGCTACACGTATCTGTGGTGGTACATCAGTTGCATCTCATCCGCGGCGCTGATACCGCTGGTGATCCAGACGGAGGAAGATTTCCGCAGCCTGGTCGTGATTATTGCCTTGTCGATCGGTTACCTGGGGTCGCGTTTTGGGCTGTACGGGATACTCTCCGGAGGCATAAGGTACTCGGGCGGATACGCCGGGGCCTATTCCGATAACAACAGCCTCGGGCTCGCGCTGGTGATGGGCATTCCCCTTTGTTGGTATGGCAAGAACCTGATCCGGTGGGTGCCGGTGCGGCTCGGCCTGCTGGTAGCCACGTTTCTGAGCATCGCCGCAGTGATTTTCACCCACTCCCGAGGCGCCGCGATTTCGCTGGTTGCCGCCTTCCTCGTGATCCTGCTTCATGCGCGGCATCGCTTCTTTATGCTGGTGGCTTTGGTTGCGCTGACCGCGCCATCGATCTACATGGTGCGGGATTCGTATTTCGACCGCATGGAGACGATCAAAGACACGGAGACCGCGCAGAAAGACGAGTCCGTAATGGATCGGGTGGAAGCCACCCACGTTGCGTGGCGGATCTGGAAAGACTACCCGTTAGTGGGAGTGGGATTCGGCAGCTTCAATGAGCAATCGCTTTTCCGCCGCTATGCGGATCCGGGGACTGGCGCGGGGTCCCGGGTGATTCACGACACCTATCTCCAGATGCTGGTGGATTCGGGGATCTTCGCTCTCCTGGCGTACCTGGCCTTCCTGTGTGGCACGATTATCATGCTCGAACGCTCCTGCCGCCGGCTGAAACGCGCGGGATCTCCACTTTATCAGTGCCCGCTGGCTATCGAGGCCAGCCTCTTCGCATTCGCGGTGGGCAGCACCTTTCTCACGCGGATTACCGACGACATCCTGTATATCGTCCTGATGACGGCGGCATCCTGGCTGATCGTGGAGCCCCTCCACCTCGAGTCGCTGCGGGAGCAGCAGGAGAGCGTTGAGGCGGAGGAAGGCGCGCAACTCCTGGAGGCGGGCGCATGACGGTTTTCCGAAACCGTGAGATCGGGATTTGGCCGTGAGTACATATCGTGCGCTCTTGCGGCACAGCGCCGCCTATTCGGTGCCCGTGATTCTGGGCAAGATGTGCGGTTTCCTCCTGTTGCCCGTTTACACCCGTTACTTGAGCCCGTCGGACTACGGCGTCCTCGAATTGCTGGATCTCACGTTGTTCATGCTGACGTCGCTGTTTGGGTCCAGGCTGGGTGACGCGCTGTGCTACTTCCACGCCGAGGCGGAAACCAGCAAAGCGCGCGGCGCCGTCGCGACGACGGCGTTTCTCTCGGCCTTAGGGATGGGCGTTCTTGGGGCCTTGGCGGGGTTCCTTTGCAGCGAGCCGCTTGGGAAGCTGGTTTTCGGCACTACGGCCTACACCTTCTATTTCCATCTGCTCTTCGCCAATTTCGTGATGGTGCTGCCCCTGGAGGTGGGCCTGGCCTACCTGCGGGCTGTGAACCGCTCCGTTCTGTTCACGGTATGCATGTCGGTTCGGCTGCTGGTTGCGATGTTCTTCAACGTCTTGTTTCTCGCCTTCTGGAGGATGGGCATTGCCGCCATGCTGTGGAGCACGCTGGTTGCCTCGGCGGCGATGGTGATCGGGGTATCCGTCATCCTTCTTTCGAGCGCCCAACTGTCGTTCAGCTTTGCGCTTTGCCGGCGCATGGCCGCATACGCATTTCCGGTGGGTGTGGGCGGCGTGGCTATGCTGATCATCCATTATGGCGACCGTTTCTTCCTGCAGCGTTCGGCCACGCTCGCGGACGTGGGAATCTACTCGCTCGCATACAAGCTGGGGATGCTGGTCAGTTACGTACAACTGCCGTTCATGACTTACTGGACGTCTCAAATGTACCGGATCGTCCGCGGCGTCGACGGTGAAGCCATCAACGCCCGGGTATGCACGTACCTGATGCTCGTGTTGACCAGCGTCGCGGTGGTGATTACGGTTTTCAGCAGACCGGCGTTGTATGTGCTGACCCCACGCGCGCCGGCGTTTCGTGAGGCGGCCCTGTTTATTCCGCTGATTGCGGCGGCCTACGTAATTCGCGGCCTCGGCGACCAGTTCCGCAACGTGTTTTTCCTGGAAAACCGGACGGTCAACGACGCGCATACCAGCATTCTGGGCTGCCTGCTTTGCCTGGCCGGGTACGGGGCTCTGATCCCGCCGTTCAAGATGTGGGGCGCGGCCGCGGCCACGCTGCTCGCATTCATCGGCATGACGGCTTACAGCTACTGGAAGACGCAGCGGATCAAGAGGTATCGCTATGAGGTAAAGCGCTTGGTGAAGATCGGCGCCAGCGCACTGGCGTCTTGCGCCGTGGCGCTGGTCGGAATGCCGTCGGCCGTCGCCGGTCAGTTTGCTCTGGCCACCGGCAGCTTGTTTCTGTTCGTCTCGCTGTTGGCCCTTTCCGGCTTTTTACAGCCCGAAGAAATCGAAACCCTGAAGGAACTGCGGAGCTATTTTCGGCAGAGGGCCATGCAGGCAGTGGCGGCCGTGCGGCGGCGCTGGTCAGCGGTTCTGACGTGAATGAGCCGGCGGATTGGCCGCGGGTTCCGAGCGGCCGGCGGCCGCCAGGTAGATATGCCGGTATCGCGCGATCATCCTTTCCCGGGAGTAAGACTCCACGCACCGCCGCCGGTTGCGCGCTCCCAAGCGCTCTCGAAGTTCGGCATCCGCGTGGAGCGTGCGCAGCCCCCGCACATAGGCGTCGAGGTCGCCAGCCGGAACCGCGGACGGCCAACCGGGATTTCCAAGGATCTCCGCGCAGTCGCCGACCGTGGTGCAGATAACGGGCAGGCCCGCCGCCATGGCCTCCAAGAGTGAGATGGGCATCTGCTCCGTGGCGGAAGACATCGCAAAAAGATCGAACGCGCCGTAGCAGCCGGACGGATCGGGAATGAACCCGGCAAACGTCACACGGCCGCCGATGCCGAGTTCCCCGGCCAGGGTTTCCAACTCCGCCTGGCACGGGCCACGGCCGACCAACACGATCCGGGCATTAGGCAACCTGCAAGCGGCTACCGCCCGCAGCAGCGTCCCGAGGTTTTTCTCGGCGGATAGACGGCCAACGAATCCGATCAGGAACTCATCCTCGGCGCAACCCCATGCGGCGCGCCAGCGCTCACGGCCGGAGGTTCCGTACTGATCCGGCTCGACGCCGTTCGGAATCCAGTGGACCATCCCGGCTCGGAGGTGGTACGTATTCAAGGCGATGTCCCGGAGAGTGCGCGACGGCACCACGACCGCTGAAATCTGGTTCAGGACGAGGCGGCGCGCCCACACGCGGCGGCTCTTCAGGCGGGTAGCTTCGTCGGGATTGAATCCATCCTCGGTGTGAACTACGGGGCAGATGGAATCCACGGTTGCCGCCAGCGCGGCGTCGAAAGCTCCCCAGTTATAAGTCACCAGCAAGTCCGGCTGCACCGCGCGCAGCAGGCTCGAGAAGCGAAACGGGTAGAGCGGCGTTCCCTTGCCGGCGGGAGAGTCCACGAGCTCGAACCGCACTCCGGGTGCGATCCGGGCCGCGGCGGCATAGCCTCCGTCGGTTGCGGTAATTGTGTGGCAAAACTCATCGCCCAGCAGGCTCATGAGCGTGCAGGTGCGCGATTCCAATCCGCCCAGGTTAAAGCTCGAGAAGACGTGGTGAATATGCAAAGGCTTCGCCATCGCCGGTGGAGCAAATGAACGGCCAAATGGCATGGGGAAAGCTGGAACCGCGCGTGCTAGTTAGTACGACCGACCTATGCCAATCAAGCTCATGTGCATCGCCGGGGCGCGTCCCAACTTCATGAAGCTGGCCCCTTTACTGGCGTTGCTCCGCCGAAATCCTGCGTTTAGCGCCATACTGGTCCACACGGGCCAGCATTATGACGAGAAAATGTCGGGGCAGTTTTTTACCGATTTAGGTCTCCCCATGCCGGATTTCAACCTGGAAGTAGGCTCCGGTTCGCATGCCCAACAGACCGCTGAGATCATGAAGCGCTTTGAGCCGGTCGTCCTGGCCGAAAAGCCGGACGCGGTGCTGGTTGTCGGCGATGTGAATTCCTCCATGGCCTGTGCTTTGGTTGCCTCGAAATTGCAAATTCCGGTGATCCACGTAGAGGCCGGCCTACGCAGTTTCGACCGCGCCATGCCAGAGGAGATCAATCGGGTGGTGACGGACGCCATCGCGGACGTTCTCCTGGTGACCGAGGAAAGCGGCCGGCTCAACCTCCGGGCGGAGGGTGTTCCGCCAGAGCGGATTCATCTGGTGGGTAATATCATGATCGATTCTCTGCGCCTTCACGTGGAAAAGGCCCGGCATTCCGGCATACTCATGCGTCTGGGCGTCAACGGAGAGCCGTTTGGGCTGGTCACGCTGCACCGGCCATCCAACGTGGATGAACCCGGGCAATTGACTGAGATCATGGAGGCCCTTTCCTCGATTGCGGCGGAGGTGCCGTTGTACTTTCCTGTCCACCCGCGAACCCGGGCCAGGCTCGATCCCCTCCGTTTCGGCGCCGGCCCTATGCGGCTGATCGACCCTTTAGGCTACCTGGACTTCCTTTGTCTCATGTCCCACAGTTCCATTGTCTTGACGGACTCGGGTGGAATCCAGGAGGAAACCACGGTTCTGGGAATACCGTGCCTGACGTTACGCAACAATACCGAGCGGCCTGTCACGGTGGAGGAAGGGACCAACATTGTGGCCGGGAACAGCCAGGACACCATCCTGGCGGCCTGGGAACAGATGAAGAATGCTCCCAAGCGCGGCCGGATACCCCAGTATTGGGACGGCCATGCCGCCCAGCGGTGCATTTCCGTGCTGCAGAGCTATTTCTGTGTGAAGGAAGAACTGAACTGAAGCGGACGGTCCTCTTCGGGAAGCGCCCTTTTGTCCGCGAACTCCAAAAGCCGGCGGATCGCCCCGCCGTACGCAGCCGTTAGTTTGGGCCTCTCATAGCTGCGAATCGCCTCCCAGTTCGGGGTCGGCGCGCCCTTCCCGGCTGCAACCAACTCGCAAGCTTGAGCGATCATCGCGCGGATAGCGGCCGGATCGTCGTGCGGAACGCACCAGCCGGCCCTGGTCTCTCGGAGAATGCGGTCGACTTCCCCGCCGGGCGGAGACAGGGCCAGGATTGGTTTTCCAGTGGCCATATACTCGAACAACTTGCCCGGCAGACTGATGTCGTTGGTCATGGTGAGGAGAAGGTAATCGGTCTCCTCCATCTCGCGCAATGCCTCGGCTTGAGGCTTGAACCCGAGCATGCTCACGCGGCTCTTGCGCGATTCGAATACCCGGCGCTCGGTTTCGGCGATCCTGCCCACAAAACGCGTCTCGATGCGCGACCGGATCTCTTCCGGCATGTCATCGAGAGCGTCCAGGTAATAGCGTGGCGACGCGGTCTTATAAGCCGTTCCGACGTGAGTCACGATCACGCCGGGATCCCGGTGACGCCGTGGAGTGAAGCCTTCAAACGCTTCCGGATCGTAGCCATTGGGGAGAAGCAGGAACTTGCTGTCCGGCTGCTCGGGATACCGGCCTCGAATCTCGCGCAAGGAGAAACGGGCAACCGCCACCACCAGGTCGGAAAGCTCCACCGTTTGGCGCTCAATGGCCTCCGCGCGGCGCCGCGTATAGTNNATTTGAAACTCGAAGTCCTTGAGGTAAAAACTCAGCCATTCGTCGCGGAAATCGCTGATGAGCTTCAGTTTCGGGAACTGCCGCTTGAGCGCGTTGCCCACTAGAAAAGCGGAGAATGGCGGGGCCGTAACGAGAACAGCCTCAATGCCATGCCGCTCGATAATCTGGCGCGCCTTGCGGATGGCAAAAGGGGCCCAAAGCACCTCCGGCTCCGGACACAGCACCCGGCTGGCGAGCCGGCCGAGGAAAGATTTCGACCGGCCTGGCGTTTTGGCGGCGGAAGGCCCGGGCGGCTGGGAGGGCTTGTCGCGGGAGAGCAATTTCCAGAGCTGGTGGCGCAGTTGAAATGGAATCTCGGGCGCAAAAGCCGAGTGCAGGGCAATGACGGGAGGGACATGTTTGAGCAAGCTGGGATCGAGCACCGGACCGGCCGCATTGCGAGCCTGCAGAACATGTACGTCATACCCTTGTCCGGGCAGATATTTCGCCAGGCTGAGGGCCCGCTGTACGCCGATTCCCCCCACGGGCGGGAACAAATATGAAATCAGCAGGAGCTTCCTATTCGGCACGGCTGAACCCGCCTGTCGTGATCTTTGCGGCGTCGCCATATAGTCCAAGAACCCCTCCGGGACAGTCTGAGCCCTGAGGCAGCTTCTGTGCAGCCGGCCGCCCCAGAAT
>PLGA01000401.1 GCA_003139735.1 Bryobacterales bacterium
GCCGGAATGGGCGGCGTGATCCTCACCTGCAAGCACCACGACGGATTCTGCCTCTGGCCCACCGCCGCCACCGAACATTCCATCCGCAAGAGTTCCTGGCAATCCGGCAAGGGCGACGTGGTCCGGGATATCGCCGCCGCGGCCAAGCGCCACGGTTTGGGATTCGGCGTCTATCTCTCTCCCTGGGACCGCAACAACGCGCAGTACGGCAAGCCCGGATACATCGCCATCTACCGGCAGCAGCTCACCGAATTGCTGACCAATTACGGGCCGATTTTCGAAGTCTGGCACGACGGCGCCAATGGCGGAACCGGCTACTACGGCGGCGCCAACGAAAGGCGCACCATCGACAAGCATACTTACTACGATTGGCCTGGAACCTGGAACCTGATCCGCTCGGTGCAGCCCGACGCCGTCATTTTCAGCGACGTGGGTCCCGATATTCGCTGGGTGGGCAACGAACAAGGCATCGCGGGCGACCCCTGCTGGGCGGCTTACGATCCGGTGGGCGCGGATGGCGGTCCGGCGTCGCCCGGTGACGTGCGCCAGCGCGACTCTCCGGCCGGAACCCGCGAGGGATCGAAATGGATTCCCGCCGAGTGCGATGTCTCCATCCGCCCGGGCTGGTTCTGGCGCGATACCGAGAATGCCAGGGTCAAGACGCCGGCGCAATTGATCGCGCTGTACTACCAGTCGGAAGGCCGCGGCGCGAACTTCCTGTTGAACGTGCCGCCGACCCGCGCCGGTCTGCTCGGGGAGCCGGATGTCGCATCGTTGAAGGCCTTCGGCGAGTACCGCCGCGCCACCTTCACGAAGAACCTGGCGGCGCGAGCCAAGGCCACCGCCTCCAACACGCGCGGCAACCGCCGCATGTACGGCCCGGCGAACCTGGTGGATGGCCAGGAGGATACCGTCTGGGCCACCGACGACGGGGTCAATACGCCGCAGGTCACCTTCGATCTCGCCCATCGGGCCACCTTCAGCGTGATCCGCATCCGCGAGGCGATCCAATTCGGCCAGCGCATCGACTCCGTGGCGGTGGATCGTTGGGATAAGGGAGAGTGGCAGTCGCTGGCTTCCGCCACCAGCATCGGCCCCCGCCGCCTGATCCGCCTGGCCCAACCTGTCACTGCCTCGCGCCTGCGGCTGCGCGTGACCAGCGCGTTGGCCAGCCCCGTCTTGACCGAGTTCGGCGTCTTCGCCGAACCAGGCTGAGGTTCTTGCGATGGTGGGGCAGGCGATTCGCCTNNCCTGCGTGTTCATCACGATCGGACCGTACCACGCGACCGGCTCCTGGAGCGGCTGTCCCGAGCACAGCAGGAACCGGATTCCCTGCTCCCCGGCCTGCACCGTGAGTTCGTCGCCGCGGTCGAAGAGCACCAGCGAACGGTTGTCCGCCTCGGTGGAAAGCGTCGTGTCCGACCATCCTACTCCTTCGGTCGGCACGGCGAGGGGACCGGAGGCGTTGCAGAACTTTCCACTCCCCGCGAAAACGTAGGCGAAGGCGTGGCGCGTGGTTTCGACGGGCAACGTCTTCCTACGGCCGGGAGGCACCGAGACATCCAGGTACATCGGGTCGGCGGCGATCCCATCCACCGGGCCGGCGGTTCCCCAGAAGTGTCCGCAGACGACGCGCACATGGACTCCGTCGTCGTCCGTGATCTGCGGGATGTCGGCGGCTTTCACCTCCTGGTAGCGCGGCGGCGTCATTTTGAGCGCGGCGGGAAGGTTGGCCCACAACTGGAACCCGTGCATTTCGCCCGCTGCGTTGCCCTTGGGCATCTCCTGGTGGACAATCCCGCTCCCCGCCGTCATCCACTGCACGTCGCCGGCGGCGATGGCGCCGCGATTGCCCATGCTGTCGCCGTGCTCCACGGTTCCGGCGAGCACATAGGTGATGGTCTCGATCCCGCGGTGCGGGTGCCACGGGAAGCCCGCCAGGTAGTCCTCGGGAACGTCGTTGCGGAAGTCGTCGAGCAGCAGAAACGGGTCGAAATCGGACGTATTGCCGAAGCCGAACGCGCGGCGCAGGTGTACGCCCGCGCCTTCGAGAGTCGGCTTGGATTTGATGAGCCGCTTAACCGGCCGAAGAGACATAAATTACCCCCCTGCGCAATTATATGACGGATGGGGCCGGTTGGCCGCAAATGTCCTCGACGTTCGCCAAGATGGCGCCGCCGGCTTGCATTTCCGCCAGAGCCCTGGCGGAATCTTCGGCCTTGAGCGTTTCCACGGCGTCGGTCACTACGGTCACCGGCTTGCCTGTTTTCAGCAGGCCGCGCACCGCCGCCAGCACGCAGATCTCGGTCACCACGCCGTAGACTACGTAGCTCGCGGCGTTCAGGCGCTCGATCAGGCGGCGTATGTTGCGGCTCTGAAACACGTCCACGGTCTGCTTCTCCAGGACAATCTGGCGCGCGCCGTCAAGGCCCAACTCGCACTCGCGGTTGGGGACCGTCACACGGCCGTCGAGCAAGGTGGCTTCGGGCTTGCGCTGTCCGAGCGTACCGGCGACGCAGTGCGGCGGCCACGCGGCAAACTCCGGATCGTCCTCGGCATGCGCGTCGGTGGTGGAGACCACGGGAAAGCCGCTCAAGGCGGCGAAGCGGTTGAGGCGCGCAATGGCGGGCACAATGCGTTCGGCCTTCGGCACGTAGAGCGCCCCGGACGGGTAGAGGAAATCGAGCTGCGTATCGATATCGAAGAAGACGGTTCTCATGCCAGCAGGTTGCGGCGGGTCTGCTCGATCAGGGCTTTCAATTCGCGGCTGTAGATCACGGGCCAAGGCTCCGCCACCTCCAATTCTCGCAGAGCCGGCGTGAGCTTGGCGATGGATTCGGCCGCGCGCTGCCGCGCTTGTTCGAGAGAGGGCAGCGGCTCCACCAGCTTGCCGCCCAGAATCACCGGGCGGAGCAGGGCTTCTCCCCTGCCGCATTCGCCCGAGCGCGCCACCACGTCGCGAGCCACGTCGCGGAAAACCTGCTTGGCTCCGGGGAAGGAGACCTTGTCCTCGCTGAACTTGGCGGTGAAGCGCTTGATGCCCTGGATGTCCAGCTCGACCATCTTGTAGGTGGCGGCCATGGTGGGAGCGTCGGCCGAGGTGGCCAGCTCGGTTCCCACGCCGAAGACGTCGATGGGGGCGCCGGCGCGCACCAGATCGCGGATGCCGTACTCGTTCAGGTCGCCGCTCGCCATGATCTTGGCATCCTCCAGTCCGGCCTGGTCGAGGATGGCGCGGACCTGGCGCGAAAGCGCGAGGAGGTCGCCGCTATCGAGCCGCACGCCCCACATTGGCTGGCCGGTTTGCGCCGCCCGGCGCGCGCCCTCGAGCGTGTCGTAGGTATCGATGAGCTGGATGGTGGATTCGCCCAGCGCGCGCTGGAGCTGGCGGAACGCTTCGGCCTCTCCCGCGAACGCCATCACCCAGGAGTGCGCCGCCGTGCCCATTACCGGAATGCCGTAGCGGAAGCCGGCCAGCGTGTTGCTGGTGCCGGCGCAGCCGCCGATGTACGCGGCGCGCGCTCCGAGCACGCCCGCTTCCGGCGTGTGCGCGCGGCGCGTACCGAATTCCACCACCGCGCGGCCGCCGCTCACCTCCACCATGCGCGCCGCCTTGGAGGCGACCAGGGTGGGAAAGGTAACGGCGGAAAGCACGTAGGTTTCCGGGATCTGCGCTTCGACGATGGGCGCGCGGATGGTTAGCAGGGGCTCGCCGGCGAACAGGGGCGCGCCTTCGGGGACCGCGAAAAGATCGCCTGTGAAGCGCAGCCGCCGTAGGTAGTCGAAGAACGCCGGGGAAGCGTTGCGAAATTGCGCCAGCCCGCGCAGGTACTCGATTTCCTCGGCGGTGAAGCTCAGGTTGAGCAGGTAATCCACCACCTGCGGGATGCCGGCGGCGAGCACGTAATTGCGGTTGGCCGGGAGCCGCCGCAGGGCCACCTCGAAGGTGGCGACCTCTTCGGCTTTGCCAGCGTCGAAAAAGCCGGCCGCCATGGTGAGCTCGTAGAGGTCGGTGAGAAGGCCGTTCATGAGGATCGATGTCAGGCGTCGGGTTACGACCCACCGCTCTCTTACGTTCGCGGCTCGGTCGTTCGGGACTCGGACTCAGTGGCGCAGACGATCGCTTTTCGTCGTCTGCGTTGGCAGGNNAGGCCACAAAAAACGATGGCCTGCCCCACCCGGGCATGCCCGGCCCTACTTCTTTTTGGCCGGCTCCGGGGCGGCTTCTTTCACGTCCGCGGCGGCTTTTTGCAGGTCGTCCACGGCGGAGCCCTCCAGTTCATAGATGCTGGGCTCGCCGGCGCGCGTCGCAAAATATTGGGCGCCTTGTTTGGCGATGGTCACCTTCTCGACGCGCTTGCCGTCGCCCGAGGTTACGGTGACTTCGAACGCAGGCGCGCCGCCGCCCTTATCGGAGAACTTGGCCGCGCTGAGGTCGCGCAGCTTGTCGATCAGCGTCTGGACGGCGGCGTTATCCATGGTCTTCGAGCCGGACATCCACTTGTCGCCGGTCTTCGCGTACGTTGCGCTCTTCAGTTCGATCTTGCTGGGATCGTTGAAGCCGAAGTCGAAGAGCTTCTTATTGCGATAATCGTCGAGGCCTTTGGCGAGCGCGTCTCCCACCTCGGGGGTGGTCTTCCAGGCGCCCTCGACCACGGAACTCTTGGCGAAATAGTTCTTGTCCTTGTCCTGGCGGATCTCGAGGGTCTGGCTGCCGGCGGCGTCGGTGACGGTAACGGTATTCACCTTCGCGGCTGCAGCGAACTTCTTGACGGCATTCTCCGCCGATTCGGTGTTATCGAACTTGGCGTCGTGCAGCTTATCCACCAGGCCCTGCACCGCGGAACTGTCGGCCCGCAGCGGACGCGGCTTCACAATCTGCCACTCGTTCTGCCCGTTCTTGCCGAACTCGATGGCCTGACCCTTGACGTCGAGACCCACGCGCGTGAGTTTATCCGGATCGAAGGTGAGCAGGCGTTTGTCGCGCAGAGCGTCGGGCGCCTTGTCGAGGTTGGTCTTGGCGAAGTTGGCGATGGTGAACACGCGCGGATCGCCGGGAAGCTTGGCGTAATAGCCGTTGTTATCGAGCGTGGCGTCGCCGACGAGCAATTCCGCCGTCTTGCCGTCCTTCCTGGCGATGGTAACGAAGAGCGTGGGAATGTCCAGACCGTACGGGTGAAGGTCGGTAGCTTTGTCTTCGACGGTCTTGTCGGCGTTGAGGGACCCCAACGTGGAGACCATGCTCGCCACGGCGTCCTGGTCGGCCGGGAGCGGCTTGGGCTGGGTCATGCTCCACTTGTTGTCCTGTTTGTTCAGGTCGATGATCTGATCCGCCACGTTCTTAATGCGGATGTCCTGGAACTGGTCGTCCGGAATCGAGAGGATCTTGACCGTGGTGTCGGGCGGCTTGACGGCCGCCTGCTTCTTATTCGACCACCAGATCAACCCGCCGAGAACGGCCAACAGAACGACGGCGATGAGGAGCCCTTTTGGCTTCATGGGCTACCTCCTCTTCCACCACGCGCCAAGGCCGAAACCGACCACGGCCAGCGGGAAGATCACCACGCTCAGCCAGAACAGCATGCCGAGCCTCTGGGAGGTCAAGTTGAGCGGCTGGTCGGGGGTCTCCTTGGGACGAATGGAGATCAGGTTCTCGTTCGAGCTGAGCCAATTGACGATGTTGCCGAACAAATCGGAGTTGGCGAGCCGCCGCGATCCCAGCAGACTGTTCTCCGCCCATGCGGAAGTCCCGGCCACGACGAAGCGTCCGGCAGGGGTCCCGTTGTAAGTTCCAGCGGCCACCAGGGTGAACGGCCCCTTCTTTCCCTTCTTGGGATCGATGGCGCCGCCCGGTCCGATTTCCGTGGCGGCGATACTGTCCTCGGTGGTGCCAACTACCTTTTCCACGCTGGTCTTGTCCCCGTTCTTGATGTCCAGCGAGCGCGACAGCGGGAAGGCGGTGGGCAGGCCGGTCAAGGGTTGGGTGATGGCGTGCGAGGCATATTGCGCGATGAGGGGGACTTCCGGGCCCAGCCCGAAGAGTTGACCCAGGCCGCTGAGATCGAGCACCAGGTCCTTGTTGATGGTCACGCCCCAATCGGCGAGCACCTTGACAAGGTCCGCGTTATCGGCAGGGGGCTGGCCGTGCCCGAGCTTCATCGTTTCGTCGAGCATGAAGAGGGCGCGTCCGCCGCCTTCCACGTAGGCTTTCAATCCGCTTACGACGGCGGGCGGGTAATCGGTTTGAGGTCCGCCGGCTACCACCACGGTGCAGTCCTTGGGAACCTCGAAGGCGGCGGCGGAGGCCGCCTGCCCGACGTTCAGCGTTTTTCCGGCTTCGGGCGCCGCGCCCTTGGGCGTGATGGTGCGGGACTTGTAGTTGTCCCGCTCCACCACCTGCTTGGCGGCGGAGTAGCCGCCCCCGGCGGTATCGTCGATGGTATGTTCACCGCCGGCGGAAAGGAAGCAGACGTTGAGGTCGCCGGTGGTCTGGGCCCGCACCAGCGCGCCGGTGATCTCCTGCTCGGTGAGCGACTTGGCGCCTTCCTTCTTGTCTCCGATGGCCACGAGCACCGGCGAATCGCTGCGATAGCCGGCGGCTTTGGCCTGTTGCGGTTTGCGCGTGGGGTCGAGGAACACGGTGTGGACCTTGGGCGAGAGGTCGGAATAGCGGTCGAGCGTATCCTTGGCCGTCTGGAAGCTTCCGCTGTCACCGAAGTAGGTGAGCGTTGCATCGGTCTTGAGGGTCTTCACCAGCTTGATGGTCTGGTCGGACAGGCTGAACTGCTTATTGGCAGTGGCGTCGTAAGACTTGTCGTAGCGGTTGGCCAGGAAATTCACCGCGGCGAGGATCGCCAGAACCACCACGGTATAGGCGGCGGCGTATCCGGTGTACCTGGTCTGTCGGGATTTCATCCAATTGGCGGCCATGTTATGCCCTCCACCGGAGCGATTCGAGAGATCGCGCGGTCAGGAATAAAGAGAAGTATGTCAGGGACAGATAAAACAGTACATCCTTGGAACTGAGCACGCCCTTGCCGAAGTTCTCAAAGTGGGTCACGATCGAAAGATAACCGAGCACCTGCGAGGTGACGGTGGTATCGAAGGCCGTGTACCAACTCAGCAGCCACAAGAGCAGCGAGAGGAAGAAGGTGGCGATGCCCGCGATGATCTGATTCTTGGTCATGGTGGAGATGAGCGTGCCAAGGGCCAGCAGGCACCCGCCCTGCAACAGCAGGCCGAGGTATCCGACCAGCACCGGCTTGAGATCGGGCTTGCCCCACGCGAACAGCAGCGCGATGTTGAGGATGGACATCAACAGCACGCAGGCGTACAAGGCAACGGCGCCGAGCCACTTGCCGAGGATGATTTCGATATCCTTCACCGGCGAGGTGAGCAGCAGCTCGATGGTGCCGGTGCGTTTCTCTTCCGCGAAGACCCGCATGGTGATCATGGGGATCAGAAACAGCCCGATGGTGCCGGCGAAGCCCAGCAGGGGCCGGATGATGGAATCGTTCACGCTGACCGGGCCGCCTCCTTCCTGGGACTGGAGCAGGGTGAAGCGCACGAAATCGCGCGAGGCGTTGAAGAACACCCAGCCAAAAATCAGCCCGAAGATAGCCATTACGGCATAGGCGATGGGGGACGCGAAATAGCTTCTGAGTTCTTTTCGGCAAATCAGGAGTACGTTCTTCATTGCGTCTTTTCTCCTTGCTTGGTTGCTGCGGCGCCCTGTTCGGCGGCGGTGAGTTGCAGGAAGATGTCTTCCAGGCTGAGACCCACGGCGTGCAGCTCATTGAGTCCCCAGCCGGCTTTGACCACGGCCCGGGCCAGTTCGGCCCGAATGCGGCTTCCCTTCAGACTCTCCACTTCAAAGCGAAGGTGTCCGTCCTTGGAATCCTTGAGGATCACGCGGCTGACGCCGGGAGCCTGCTCCAGGCACTGCTGCACCTGGGTGGGATCGGGATGGCCATCCGCGGCTTCCACCTCGACGTGTACGGCTTCGGCGCCGCGCAGCCGGTTGGTGAGGTTGGCCACCGTATCGATGGCCACCAGCTTGCCTTGATTAATGATGATGACGTGGTCGCAGGTGTGCTCCACTTCCGAGAGGATGTGGGTGCTCAAGATGATGGTGTGCTCCCCGGCGAGGGAACGGAGCAACTCGCGGATTTCGATGATCTGCTTGGGATCGAGACCGGAGGTGGGCTCGTCGAGGATCAGAACGTCGGGATTGTGGATGATGGCNNACGCGCTGGCGGTAGCCCTTGGAAAGCTTGGAGATCAGCTTGTCCCGGACGTCGCCGATAGCGCAGCGGCCGGTCACCTCGTCGACCCGGCGATCGATATCGGCGGAGGAGATGCCTTTCAGCTTGCCGACGAAGCGGAGGTATTCGGAAACCTCCATTTCGGGATAGAGCGGGGGCGTTTCGGGAAGGTACCCGATGCGCCGCTTGACCTCCATGGGGTGCTCGAGCACATCGAAACCAGCCACCGACGCGCTGCCGGCCGTGGGGGGCAGGAAGCAGGTGAGGACGCGCATGGTGGTGGTCTTACCGGCGCCGTTGGG
>PLGA01000447.1 GCA_003139735.1 Bryobacterales bacterium
GCCAAGAGCGACATGATCCACGCCCAGCAGAAGGGCTACTCGCCCGCCGAAATCCTCCGCGGGCTGTGCGACGCCGTGGCGCGCAATTTCAAAAGCGCCATCGTCAAGGGACGCCTGGTGCAGGCGCCGGTGGCGCTGATTGGAGCGGTCTCGCAGAACCCGGCCATCACGGGAGCGCTCCGTGAGGCATTTTCCCTGGCCGAAGCGGACCTGTTCGTACCGGCCGAATTCGCCTGGGCTGGGGCCATCGGCGCCGCCATTCTGGAGGCCGAGGAACCCCGCAAGCGCTCCATCCTGGAAGTCCACCGCCTGCGCCAGCACGATACCCAGGACCGCGTGCAGGACACCCACCCGCTGGCCACGGAGAATGTGGTGCAGTTGCGCGACCGCGTGGGCTTCTACGCGCCGCCGCCCCATGGCGAGACCATTCCCGCCTACCTGGGCCTCGATATCGGTTCCGTCTCGACCAATGTGGTGGTGCTCGACGAGTTCGGCGCGGTGGTTCACGATGTCTATCTGCGCACCGCCGGACGTCCCATCGAGGCCGTGCAGCAGGGCCTTTCCGAGGTGCAGCGCCTCTGGGGCGATCGTCTGGAGATCCGCGGCGTGGGCGCCACCGGCTCCGGCCGCGAACTGATCGCCGAGTTCGTCGGCGCCGACGTGGTCAACGATGAAATCACCGCCCACAAGACCGGCGCCATCCACATCAGCAACACCCTCGGCGGCGAGCCGGTGGATACCATTTTCGAAATCGGCGGCCAGGATTCCAAGTTCATCTCCATCGAAAACGGCGTGGTCACGGATTTCGCCATGAATGAGGCCTGCGCCGCGGGCACCGGTTCGTTCCTGGAAGAGCAGGCCGAGAAGCTCGGCATTAGCATCAAGGGCGAGTTCGCCAAACTGGCGCTCTCCTCCGCCGCGCCCACCCGCCTGGGCGAGCGCTGCACCGTTTTCATGGAGCGCGACGTCACCGGCTGGCTCCACAAGGGCGAGACCGTGCCGGACCTGGTCGCCGGCCTCTCCTACTCCATCGCGCTCAATTACCTGAACCGCGTGGTGCGCGGGCGCAAAATCGGCAAGGTGGTCTATTTCCAGGGCGGCACCGCCTACAACGACGCCGTCACCGCCGCCTTCGCCAGCGTGCTCGGCCAGAAGATCACCGTGCCGCCGTATAACGGGGTGATGGGAGCTATCGGCATGGCGCTCATCGCACGCCACTGGCGCGCCGCCACCAATGCTCCCAGCCGGTTCCGCGGATACGACTTGGCCCAGTTGGCGATTTCCACGCGCGACTTTGTCTGCAAGGCCTGCTCCAACATTTGCGATATGAAGGAGTTCGTGATCGAGGGCCAGAAGAGCTATTGGGGCGATAAGTGCTCCGATAAGTTCCGCAAGCCTTCCGTCACGGGCCGCAAGCCGGTAATCGACGACCTGTTCGCCTACCGGGACGAATTGCTGGCCGAGTCCGAGCCGCGACTGTCAAGGAGCGGTCTTCGCGTCGGCCTCCCGCGCGCCATGTCGATGTTCGAACAGCTCCCCTTCTGGCGCGCGTACTTCTCCGACCTCGGCATTGAGACCGTCCTTTCTCCGGTCACCGACCCGCGCATTTCGGCGGCCGGAATCGATATGGCCGTGGCGCAGCCCTGTTACCCCGTGCAGGTGGCCCATGGCCACGTGCAGGCGCTGGCCGAATCCGGCGTCGATTACATTCTGGTCCCCAACCTCGCCGATGCCGATACCGGCGGCGACGCCTCCGTGGCCCATTATTGCCCGTGGCAGCAGACCCTCCCATGGGTCCTGCGCGCCGCCCCATCGCTCGAGCCGCACCGCCACAAATTCCTGATTCCCACCCTGCATTTCCAGCTCGGACCCGCCCAGGTGAAGAAGGGGCTGTTTGAAGCCATGCGGCGCATCGGCGTGACGCGCCGGTCGAGCGACCGCGCCGTGGACGCCGCCTACGCCGCCCAGCGCAATTTCCAGGACAAGCTGCTCGAAGCCGGCCGGAGAGCCCTGGCGGTCCTCGACCGAACCGGCGAGCCGGGCCTGGTCCTCGCCGGCCGCAGCTACAACATCTACGACCGCGGCGTGAACTGCGATATCCCGCGCAAGCTGCGTCACCGCTACGGCGCCAACGTCATCCCCCTGGACTTTCTGGTGACCGGCAGGGAACCGGTCCGCGATGCGCGCGCCAACATGTTCTGGATTTCCGGCCGCAAGATTCTGGAGGCCGCGCGCGTGGCCGCCGCCCGCCCCAACCTGCACCTGGTCTACATCACCAATTTCAAGTGCGGGCCGGACTCCTACATCAAGCACTTCGCCCGCGAGGCCGCCGGCGCGCCCCTGCTGGCGCTGCAATTCGACGGGCACGGCAACGACGCCGGCTATATGACGCGCTGCGAAGCGTACCTGGACAGCAAAGGGATCCTGCGATGCTACCAATCGTCGACGGAGCCGCCCCCGCGGACGCCGAATCCGCCACGGGCGAGCATCCACTAAGAGGCAAACGCATCTACATTCCGCCCATGGCCTACGGCAGCGCGCGCGCCTTCGCCTCCGCCTTCCGCGCCATCGGCCTGGAGGCCGAACCCACGCCGCCCTCCGACGACCGCACCCGCGAGCTCGGCGCCCGCTACACCTCCGGCGACGAATGCTATCCCGCCAAAGTCACCGTGGGCGATTTCATGAAGCTGCTCCAGCGCCCCGATACCGACCCGGCCCGCATCGCCCTCTTCATGCCCACCGCCGAAGGCCCCTGCCGCTT
>PLGA01000584.1 GCA_003139735.1 Bryobacterales bacterium
GCCGAACGCCTGGTCTGGCTTGGCGAATCGGACCCCAAGGCCGAAGGCATCAGCGTCACCTGGGTGAACTACCAGCATTGGCGCAACGAGAATCACAGCTTTGAAGACATGGCCGGCTTCCAGACGGCGCATCTCACCCTGACCGGACGCGGTGAGCCATTGTTCACGCGCGCGGGCCTGGTCACCCACGGCTTTTTCGGCCTTCTCGGCGCACACCCGATGCTGGGCCACTTATTCAACGCCTCCGACGACCAGCCGGGCGCAGTCCCCACGGCCGTGCTCGACTATCGTTTCTGGATCGGCAAACTGGGAGCCGACCCCGGTGTGGTGGGCGCGACGCTGGCTCTCGACGGCAAGGCATACGAAGTCATCGGCGTGCTGCCGCCCGGATTGCACTTCTTCCCACAATCCATCGATTTCTACTTGCCGCTGCACCAGTACGAAGGCGAAATCGTCGATCGCGGCCGGCATGGGTCCATGCGGCTGGTAGCTCGTTTGAAACCGGGAGTGCCGCTGGCTTCCGCCGTAGCGGACCTGGATCTCATCATGCGGCGCCTGGCGCAGTCGGACCCCGGACCAGAGGCCCAGCACCGCGCTTCGGGCGTTTTCCTGACCGAATCCATGACTGGCGACATCCGTCCCACGCTGCTGATCCTGCTGGCAGCCGCGGGCCTGGTGCTGATCCTTGCGTGCGCCAACGTCGCCAGCCTGGTGCTGGCGCGCTCCACCGCCCGCGCGCGCGAGATCGCCATCCGCGCGGCCATCGGCGCCGGCCGGAAGCGCCTGGTCCGGCAACTGCTCACGGAGAATCTGCTGCTGGCGGCCCTGGGCGGCATGGCCGGTATACTGCTGGCGCAATGGGGATCGGGCGCGCTCATTGCCGCCGGGCCGCGCGATATTCCCCGCCTGGCGGAAACCACACTCGATTGGCGCGTGCTCCTGTTTGCGGCCGCTATCACCATACTGACCGGACTGTTCACCGGTATCGCGCCGGTGCTCACCGCCGGGAGGACGGATCTGGTCTCCGCCCTGAAAGACAGTGCCCGCTCGTCGGCCGGCCGGCGCGGACAGCGATCGCGCAACGCGCTGGTGGTGGCGCAGATCGCTATCACGCTGGTGCTTGCCTTCGCCGCCGGATTGCTGCTGCGCAACCTGATCGCGGCCCAAACCGCCGATCCCGGCTTTGTCCCCGAGCATGTGCTGGCGCTGGAGCTGGTGCTGCCGTCCGCTTCGTACAAGAGCCCGCAGGCGATCGGCGGCTTTTACAGCCAACTGGAACGGGACTTGCAGGGTCTACCCGGGGTTACGTCGGTGGGCGCTGTGCGCTGCCCACCATCGGTGGGCGATTGCGGCGACTGGTTCTACTCGATCCTGGACCGGCCGGCGCCGCAACCGTCCGAAGTGCCCATCGCGCTGTTCAACACCGCGGACCGCGGCTACTTCGGCGCCATGCGCATTCCGCTCAGGGACGGCCGCGCGTTTGCGGACACAGACCGTCCGGGCCCGCCGCTCGTTGCCATCGTCAACGAAACCTTTGCGCGCAAGTGGTGGCCGAGGGAATCGGCTGTAGGGCATCGCATCAAGTGGGGCGGTCCATATAGCGACGGGCCGATCTATGAGATCGTAGGCGTGGCCGGCAATGTGAGCCAGATGGGTCTGGGCACCGAGCCCTACCCGGAGGTCTACCTGCCCTTCTCGCAGTCGCCGGATCGGGCCATGGTGGTGATGATCCGCACCGGCGGAGATGCCTCGTCGCTGGCGCCCGCTGTGCGCCGGCGCGTGGCCGCCATGGATCGCAACCTGCCAGTCGAAAGCTTGCGGCCGTTCACCGAGACCGTGGCGGCGTCACTGGCCGAGCGGCGCTTCAGCACTCTGCTGCTGGCGCTGTTCGCGGGGCTGGCGATGGCTCTCGCCGCCGTCGGCATCTACGGTCTGCTGAACTATTGGGTGCGTGTAAGGGAAGGCGAGATCGCCATCCGCATGGCGCTGGGAGCGCCGCGGCCTTCCATTATGCGCTGGGCGGGTTGGCAGGCTCTGCGCCTGTCTCTGATCGGCGCGGGAATCGGCATGCTGGCCGGCTGGGCCGTGTCGCGCGGGCTCGGGAGTATGGTCCTCGGCGTTCCGGCGCACAATCTCACGACGCTGGCAGCCGCAGCCCTCGCAGTCATCGCCGTAGCCATGATCGCGGCAGCTATCCCCGTCTGGCGCGCCACGCATGTGGACGCGGTGAACAAGCTGCATCGCGTGTAAGCTCTTATTCTGACTCCGTTCTCTGGAGGGCGGCCAATCTTGGCCGCAGCCGCCTTTTTAGGNNGCCGGCTGAAAAGCCGGCTGCGGGCAGAATTGCCGGCCCCACGTTCCATCCGCACTTTGTAACGCATTTGCCCCTCAGCGCGCCTATAATGAATTAACGCTTCAGGAACTGTGCGACTCGCAACACTTCTTCTACTGCTGGTGTGTCCGCTCATCGAGGCCGCTGAGCCTGCGCTGCAGCCGGTGACTGTGTGCGAGGTGCTGCAGGATCTCTCCGCCTATGACGGGAAGGTGGTGGCCGTGGTCGGACGCTTCTCGTTCCGCCAGACGGGGCGCTGGCTGGGCGAACAGAAGTGCGCCCACAAGTTCATCACCGGCGATCGGGAGTGGCCTAACGCCTTCTGGGTGGTGCACGATCCGGAGACCGCCGCCAAGCCGCCCGCGGTCCTGGCCGTCGACGCGGCGCTGCTGGCTCAGAAGCTGCGCGCCGTGAAACTCGGGACGTCTCTGACCAAGCTCCCCTTCGGCAGCGAGGATTACGACAACTGGGCCTTAGTATACGGCCGCATCGAGACTCGCAAGGATCTCATCACAGTTACGCCCAGCGGTACGCGGAAGAACGGCTTCGGGTATGGAGAGTCCTCTCCCGCGCGCCTGGTTTGTCACGGCGAAGCCGAGGTGGTGTTCCTCAACGACGACGCTACTGGGCCCGCTTCGCGGTGAATTCCTGGGCTTGCCCTTCGCCTCCGTCGCGCGTCCTGCTGAACTTGATTTCGTCGCCGGAAACCGTTCCCTTGTAGACAAGCTTCATGGTGTTCCCGTTGAACTCCATGGTTTGCGTGAAAGAGATCGTATCGCCGTCGATCTTACCGTCGGCAATCGGCATGTCTCCGCCGCGCCCGCTCACCGTGCCGGTCAGCGTATTGCCGTCGGCCTTGAGGTTAAATGTCTGCTCCCGTGTTTGTCCGCCACGGCCGGGCACTTGCGCGGTCCATTTGCCGCTAATATCCGCGGCCAGGGCCGTCAACGTGAGCAAGCCGAGCAGAAAGCCTGTGGTCATTAGTTTTCGCATGCAGAAAGGGCGCTCCCGAAGTGGTGAATGTTACGCGATGGTGTGGATTTACAATGTCTTAACAGGTAACGGCTGGCGGATTCCGGTCGTCCTTGCTTGTTGAGGCACCTGGAAATTTTGCCGAACCATCGTCTTCTTCTCCTTGCACTTTTCGCCGCCGGCGAAGGGCTGTATGCCCAGAGCGGCTCCGTCAAGTCGGCGAACCAGCCCATCCCCGGAGCGACCGTCACTGCCACCATCGGTGATCGGAAGCTCGTCACCACCACGGACCAGAGCGGTCATTACGCGTTCTCCGGCGCGCCTTCGGGCGATTGCTCCATCGAAGTGCGCATGTTCGGTTTCGAGCCTTCCAGCAAGAAATCGAATTGCGCGGAAGCCGCGCAGATCGACTTTGCGCTGCAATTGCAGGAATCGCCGGTGATGCAGCGCATGGCTCGCATGGGCGGCGCGCAGGCCGGCGGATCCCAGCTTGAAGCGCAATTGCAGAGCGAGATGAATACGCCGGAGATCGCGGCAACCGCCGCGCCAGCGGTGGATGGCCAGAACAGCAGCGAAGCCTTCCAAGTCTCGGGCAGCCTGAGCCAGGGCCTGGCGCAAAACGCGCAGCCCGACTTCTTCATGATGATGGGCGGGCCGGGCGGACCCGGAGGTCCCGGTGGTCCCGAAGGACAGTTCGGCGGACAGGGTGGACCTGGCGGCGGCCCGGGTGGCGGTGGACCGGGCGGCGGCTTCGGCGGCCCCGGCGGTGGGCCCGGGGGCGGCGGTGGACGCGGCGGAGGAGGGTTCGGCGGCCAGGGCGGCCCGGGTGGCAACCGCAGACAGGGCCAGGGCCAGCCGGGCGCCCAGTTCGGCAACCGCCGGGCTCCCAGCCAGATTCACGGCATGGCATTCATGACGTTGGCCAACTCCGCGGTGAATGCCAGGCCATTTTCCATCACCGGCGAAGAAGTGCCGCAACCCGTCTACGCCAGCAGCCGCTTCGGATTTCTGGTTGGCGGACCGTTGGTGATCCCCAAGATTGTCAAGGATACTTCCACCTTCTTTTACTTGAACTACACTGGCACGCGCTCCCGGCAGTCGTATTCGGCGGTGGAGACAGTGCCGACCGCGCTGGAGCGAGGGGGAGACTTTTCCCAGTTGCTGCCTTCGGTGGCGCTCGTCGACCCCACCACCAAGGCGCCCTTTCCCACCGCCAACGTGATTCCGCAAGCCATGCTGAATCCGATCGCCAACAATCTGCTCAGCTTCATCCCCCTCCCGAATCAGCCCGGCCTGGTGAATAACTATGAGTATCTGGCGTCGCCGCCGAATAATACCGATAATCTGAACGGCCGGGTA
>PLGA01000044.1 GCA_003139735.1 Bryobacterales bacterium
CGAGTCTTCTATGTGGGGCTAACGCGCGCGCGAGAGAAGCTTTATATCTGCGGGCGCGAGAGCAACATGGCGGTTTCGATCTAAAGGCCCCGAGGAGGATTCCATGACAGTAGCCATTCTTCTAACTCCCCAGCAAGTAGCCGAGCGGTTGCAGGTTTCGGTCGCCTGGGTACGCGACCACTCCGAGCGATTGCATCCGCGGCTGCCGGTCACCCGGATAGGCAGGCTGCTGCGCTACCACGTCGAGGACATCGAGCACTTCATTCAAAGCCAGCGCGCGTCCGGAAAGCGCAGGGCGGTATAACCGCCTGAGTGCGCTTGATCGCTCTTGTCCACCAGAGGTAAGGTCCAGGGTGCCAAAGGAGGCTACTTAGTAAGTGCCACGCGAAAAACACCAAGACGGCTGGGTTGGATTAGCCGGCAAGAAGACCAAAAAGTGGATCGGCAAATGGCATCCGTACCGCGCCGACGGCGTCCGCACGACGGCCCGCATCGTGCTTGGCGAGAAAGCCAAGATGACGAAGTGGCAGGCGGAAGACGCACTGCGCGAGCATATCGCTAAAAAGACCGAGCAGCAGATTCGCTGCCCGGAAGGCGATCCGACGTTGCAGCAGTTCTGGGAGCGATCCTACCTGCCGTCGCGCACGTGGGGCATCGCAATGAAGCGCGTTATACCCAACGTCATCGAACGCCATCTGCTGCCGCAGTTCGGCACGACCAAGCTCGTGGACCTCGATAAGCTGGCGATGCAAAAACATCTCATCGCCCTGGCCGGAAGCTATAGTCGCTCGGTGGTACAGAAGGTGTTGCGCCAACTGCGCGGGATGCTAGAGGAAGCCGTCGAGCAGGACCTCGTCGCCAAGAACCCCGCGCGCCGGTTGAAAATGCCCGCGACGCGCGAGCCATGCGGACGGTTTCTGATGCTGGAGGAACTGAACGCCATACTGGCACAGGTTCCATTCCGCGACAGACTGATCATCAGGATGGGTTGTAATCTCGGCTTTCGGGCAGGCGAACTGTTCGCCCTGCGATGGAACGACATCGAGCACGACCGCAACCGCATCCGCGTCGATGAAAGCGCCACCCAGGACGGTTTGATGGAACCGAAGACTCGCGAATCCAACGCTTACCTTTATATGCCTCCCGACATTCGCGAGGCCATGAGCATTTGGCGTGGCAAGCAGCCCCGAATCGTTCTTACCAACTTCGTCTTCCCCACCGCGACCGGCGAGCCGATTGCGACTCACAACTACGAGCGCGACGTCATCGTGCCGGCCGCTATCCGCGCCGGCATCATGGCCAAGCCTCCGAAGGACCGCAAGCCGGGCGATTCGAGGCGCGACAAAGCCACCGCGGTGAACTTCCAGGCTTTCCGCCGCACCTATTGCACCTGGGGATCGCGCCAGCCCGGCGTGACCATACGAGACTCCCAGTCGGGCATGCGCCACGCTTCGGCGGAACAGACGCTCAAGGTGTACATGCGCGAGGTACCGGATGGCGTCCTGAACCTCAACGATTCGCTCGCCCGGCTATTCCACGAGAAGTGCGGACCGCTGGTCGATGACGCGCCGGGCGGCGCCGTAAACTAATCCCCGTTTTAGTCGGTAGCAAAGGGCTGGCTCCCTGGCGAGCCAGCCTTTTTTTGTGTGTCCGGTTGCTGCTTTCTGAGTTCTTTATGGCGATTACACAATCCCAGGGAAAAAGTGTATCCAGAAATGTATCCACTTAGCCCCGAATACTCCGTTGTTCTCCGCTAATCAGCCAATGTAAGTCATAGAAAACACGTCCTCATGCCCGTATGGTTATGCCTCCGGAGCAAAAGGTCGGNNTTCGAATCCGCCCGGGCGTACCAACTCCTTTTAAATCAATTAGTTGGCCGGAGTAAGAAGGCTTTGATCGATTTGCAGGTTGAGCAAAGAAATCCAAGCGTTCCATCAGGCGCCACACACATTCCAAAGAAGTTAGCGGCAGCGCCCCGAAGACGAGTACACAACAGGTACACAAGAATGTCGGAGCGTACAAGTCCAATTCTGCCGGTGCGATTGGCACCACCGCATGTGATGCCTGCTGTTAACCTGGCTGGCGTGGGCGTGTATCAGTCGAACCTGCTGGTCCCTGCCGATCTGGCGGCGGGAGACTACGACCTGGTGATTACGGTCAGCGGAGCGTCGGGTCTGCCGGCGAAGGTCTCGGTAGGCGGGAAGTGAAGTTGGGCGTGTACATGCAGGCCCCGTTTTCAGAGCCGCCCGCCACCGATACATGTTCTATCGGGAGTTTCTGAAAAGAGTTATAGAGTGCCTGAAGATCATTCAATGCCGCATTGAACTGCCGTTCAGGCGCTCGGCTTCGGCACTCGGGAGAAATGACCCAACGAGCGGGTTACGCGCCTTCGGAGCGGATGACGGAAAGTCACCCCGCACGGTCGCTTATCCTCCGTTCCCGGCGGTCACTTCGTGAGCGCGGCCGCCGCGTTGCCCGCCACAACCCAATTGGCGGATCCGGCAACCACCGCTTCGTCTTCGAACCACAGGAACCCGAAGTCATCGATGCACTCCGGGAAATCCGGCTTGATGATGATGTAGCCCGGAATCACCGCGCCCGAAATGAAACTGTCATCCGCGCGATTGTTGCTGTAGGTCTTGGTCTTCGAAACCGTCCCCACGCCGGCCACATACGAGGTGCTCGATACTGGGTGCGTTCCCAGTACGTAGTTCACCGCGCGAAGCGTATATTCGGGGCTGACCAGATCCGGAAACGCCTTGTGCAGGAAGTACATCCGGATAGCCATATCCACCACGCTGCCGGATCCGCCCCAGGCGCCGAGGCTGGGCGGAACGCCGAAAGGCGTCGCGTCCAATTGCTTGTCCACCCCAGCCATGTACTCTTTCACGGCTGCCCGGAGTTGCTCCTTGGCGCTCGCGTCCACGTAAGGCAGCGCGCGTACCAGCGTCCAGCCGCGTCCGCCCATCTGCTGCGCCGTTGCCATCGTCGGGAAGAGTTCCTTTACGCGAGACAGGTACGGTTCAGCGCCATGGCTGGCGATCGTCAGTTCCAGAGCCGCCGCCCAATCCTGCCCGCCGCCGAACCCGCCCGGCGCCGCCGCTGGAGCGCCGCCGGCCGCAGGAGCGCCTTGTCCGGCGCGCCCGCCCTGCGCAGTTTGCGCGCTCTGGCCGCCGCGTCCGCCCTGAGCAGCCGGAGGCTGTCCGCCGAAACCTCCCCGGCCGGCCGGAGCCGGCGTCGGATGAGCTTTCTCGTCGTTCCACGCTTTGATGGCGGTATCCAGACAGTCTTTGGCTAAAGCGTCGTCCCAGCCTTTCAGCACGTCGGCCGCCGCGGCCAGAGCAGCGATGCCGCTCCACTGGGTGTTCGGATTCGTATTGGTGAAGGCCCAACGATCATCCGGCTTGCCGGAGTACTCGCCCTTAACCTCGTTCGGACCAAGCGACGGGTCGTAGATGCGGCCGTCGGTCTTCGAAGCGCCATCGCCCAGGTGCGTATATTGCCGCAGGTCTGGTTCATGGGTGCCGCGAATCGTATGGCCGATGACCTTGAACTGCGCCAGAATCAGCAATGCGCCGTGCTTGACCTGCTCGACCGCATCCGGAATGCCGTCAGGACGGTGCATCTCAACTTCCCGCGCGGTTTCATCCACCGTAAGTTCGTCGTACTTCAGATCGAATTCGCGATACGCCAGAGCCAGACTCTGAATGACGTTCAGCTCGCTCGGTTCCTCGAGGTCGAAGTCGCCGGCGTCATACCAGCCGCCAACGTTCAGTCCGGGGATATGCTCGCCGGGCTTGAACGGGGAATCGGTGGTCGGGCCCTGGCTCCACCCGTCGAATTGGTTCCCGATGACTGGCGCCTGTCGGGCATCGTCCAGGTGCGAAGCCCCGTGCCATATCCGGTAGCCTTCGCGCACGGAAACGTGATCCATTTGCACGGCGAGGTGATGGTCCAGGCTGTCCTGCCAGATGTTGGCGTATACGTCCTTGTTGATCGGGAAGGGCGCCGTGCGCTGGCCCGCGTACTCAATCACGTACAGGCCGGGGTCCTTCACCGAAGTGAAGGCGAACTTCGAGTAGGTATAGCGCAGCCATGGCGTTGACACTGTGATCGGCCCCTCAAATACCTGTTTGTAAGACCCGTCCTCCATGAGGCGGAGCACTTTGGCCGTCTTGGGCGCGTTGTACTGGGGGTCCAGTTCGATCACCGCCACCTTGGAGAAATCCGGCGCATACCCTACCTGGCTGTGCGCCACGACCGGCGGGCGCGTCCAGTTGGGAATCACGTCCGGGCGAATATGCCAGACGATTGCGTCTTGGGTCTTGCCGGAGGGAATCAGCGTGCGGAGTACGAACCAGCCGTTTTGCGCGCGGTTGCGCCCGTCGTACAGCATGAGGTCGCCCGTGTCCGACTGAACGTGAACCCGAGCCAGCGCATCGTCGATCCCCAACGTAACGCTCTTCCCTTGGGCGAACGGCAACGGCTGAGTGTACCCCTTGGCCTTGTCC
>PLGA01000252.1 GCA_003139735.1 Bryobacterales bacterium
CATCAGCCACCACTCGTAGCCGCGGCTGTAATTCTCATCCTTGGCGGTGTGCATGTGGCTGGACTCGGCCCCATCGGTCGAGTCCATGTCTGCGCCAATCTCCACCTTGAGGATTTGGAGGCTCGCGCCGTAGTGCGGCTTGAAGAGGTAGTCGAGGATCTGGCCCCGGTAGGGCTCGGCGTAGTCGATCAGGAGCCGGGAGTTGCCGCCTCCGCCGCTGATCGCGCCGACGCCATCAAAGACTCTGCCGCCGCCATTGGCATCGATGGCCACGGTTTGGGCGAAGGCGATCCCGGAGAATAGAATAAACGGCGCGGCAAACGCGCAGAGTTTGAGCTTGTAGTTTGATTGCATGTCCGTATTCTAAGCCGCGCGGCCGGCTCACGCCTTGTAGTCCCACTCCTTGCGATAGGACGGATCGACGAGGGCATCGGCGGCATCGTCGTTGGCGATCTTCATGGCTTTCGTATCCCACACCAGGATTTTCGCCTCCCGGGTCACGCGCCCACCGCTACTGGGCGGCGCAATCGGTAGCGCGTAGCGCCTCAAGGCCAGCGTTCCGAGCAGGGCGAACTCCGTGAGGCCGCAGGCGAACTCGATCGGCGTGATGGATTTCTTGCCGGCTTTGCACATGCGTACCCACTCGGTGTAGTGATCCGGCTTTTCGCAGCGCGGCAGCGTCGCCGGCGGCTGTTGGAAGTCCTTGAATTGGGCCTCCGGCAGGAGCCAGCCGCCGGGCAGGCCGCGCACCTGCTGGCCCAGCCGGGGTTGCGCGCCGAAAGGCAACCACGGGTTGCCGCCGTAGAACGCCGAAATCTGTACGCCCTTTTCGCCCACGAACATGATGCCGCTGCCGGGCATGGGGACCTCCGGCGGCATGATCTCCGGCCGTGGCGGCAGCAGCCCACCGTCATAGAAGAACGCCATCATGGCGGGCTTGGCGCCGCGGGCCGGAATGTGCCACTGAATGGTGTTGGCGATGCTCATGCACTCGGGATTCTGCACAGGGCCGGCCAGCGAGAAGGCTTGGCTTCCGACGCCGCTCACCCAGTCGGGAGCGCCCATTTCCAGTTCATCGTGGAACATCTGGAGCGTGTGGCAGCCGAAGTCGCCAATGGTCCCCGTGCCGAAGTCCCACCAGGGCCGCCAATTGCCGTAGTGATAGGTCGTGTGATACGGCCGCGCGGGCGACGGGCCGCACCATTCGTCCCAGTTCATGCCATCGGGCGGGGTTTGGGCGTCGGGTCTTGCCAGGCCGCTGGGACTGTAAGTGGGAGTCCAGAGATGGACCTGGTGAATCGGGCCGATGGCGCCGGTCAGCAGAAGCTCCGTAGTGGCCCGCGCGTAGCTGGTGCGGGAATCCTGAATGCTGGCTTTGGTGGTAACCTTGGAGGCCAGCACGGCCGCCCTGACCGCTCGCGCCTCCGCGACCGAATGGGTGATGGGCTTCGCGCAGTAAATGTGCTTGTTCATGGCCAACCCGGCCAGCACCAGATGGGAGTGCCAATGGTCCGGGGTGGCAACGATCAAAGCGTCGAAGTTCTTCCGCTCCTTGTCGAGCATCTGGCGGAAATCGCGATAGGTGCGGGCGGATGGGTAAGTCTTGAATACCGGAGCGGCAAATTCGAAATCCAGGTCGCACAAGGCGACGATGGCTTCGTCTTTACACCCGTTCAGGTAGTTCCTTCCCATGCCGGCGACGCCCACGGCGGCGATGGCCAACTTGTCGCTGGGAGCCTGGTAGCCTTGCCCTCCCAGCACGTGGCGCGGGACCACCAGCGGCGCGAGACCGGCGGCGATAGCGGCGCGCCGGGACAGCGGGTTCTTGGTCGAATCGTTCGTGTTCATCAGAGCGTTCTCCTCCTCACTGTTTGGCCGGTGGGGCGGGCGGATTTGCACCGCGCCCTCCCATGCCGCCTGCCGGCATGGGGGCCTGTCCGGTAGGTTCCAATGCCGGAGCCGGCGGGTCAGGCAGCAGGCGCAGCGGGCGCACGTAGATGTTCCGGAACGCCACGGCGCCGTGATCGCCTTGCAGCATTATCGGGTTCGTGGCGGCCTCTGGAATCTTCATGGATGCAACGGTCGGGCCAAGCCTCTCCACGTTCTGGTGGATCAACTGGCCATTGTGCAGGATACGCAGGAACTTGGCGGGGACAATCTTCTTCCCCGCGGCATCGAAACGCGGGGCCTGAAACCAATAGTGGAACGACTGCCATTGCCCCGGGGGACGGTCTGCGCGCACCATGGGCACGATCCCGCCATCGATTCCGCCGATCGGGCCGCCGTCGTAGTGGTACATGGCGCCGCACCGGTCCGTATCTAGCCGCGGCGTGAAGCCCCAGCTATCCCAGATCTGCGTCTCATAGAGCCCGTGCAGGAAGAAGCCGGAGTTGGAATGCGCCGCGACCATGAACTCAACATAAACTTCGACATCCCCGAACTTCTCGGTGGTGTATATGTTGGAAGCATTACCCTTGGGGTCCACGCCGGTATTGACGATGCGGTCGCCTGACCCAGGCACGGCCGTCAGCAAGGTGGGATTCGAGGTTCCGCCCCAAACGACGGCTTTGGTGACGACCCATTGGCCCTTTTTGGTGGAATCGACGAGCTGCCAGCCATCGAGGTTCCTGCCGTTCAGGAGGGGCTTCCAGCCGGTTTCCAACAGAAATGGCGGGTCGCCGTGTCCGCTCCCGTCGTTCAAAGGCGGTAGGTCCTGGGCGGCCAACAACATAGCGAATACGCCGGTCGCGACTGTGGCTAATACCGCGCCAAGCAAAGAGGTCTTCAAGCAGGTCTCCTTGAAATCACTAGCACTATAGCCCATGTCTGACGATTCGGACCCGAAACGGTTGTGTAGTTACCGCTACGTAACGTTACCTAAGGCGATTTACCGTAACTTGGCGCGGAATCGAGCGGCGGATCTGGCGCAACGGTGGCGTTGGACTTACCATGTGGTGTGCTGATGACAAAACCCGGTGAAGGACCGAACCTGGCGCTGTCGCGCCGAGCGGTTGTGGCCGGTCTGGCCCCGCTGGTGGTTCCCCGGCATGTTTTGGGCGGCGCCGGTTATCAGGCACCCAGCGACACACTGGCCATCGCCGCGGTGGGGATCGGCGGCATGGGCCGCAATTATCTGGAAGGGTGCAAGCAAGAGAAGATTGTCGCCCTCTGCGATTTGGACCACAATTACGCCGCCAAGGTCTTCGAAGCCTACCCAACTGCACGCCGCTACCACGACTACCGGGAGATGTTCGATAGAGAGTCCCGCAATTTCGATGCCCTGATCATCGCCGTCCCGGACCACATGCACGCCATTCTGCTGATGGCTGCTATCGGCATGAAAAAGCACATCTACTGCGCCAAGCCGGTCGCCCACTCCATCGGCGAGGTGCGAACGGTACGGAAGGCGCTGTTGGCGGCTAAGGGGATCGTCACGAAGGGCAGCATCCAGGATTCCCGCACCGATTATGCCCGGAGCACCACGGAGATTCTGAATACCGGCGCGCTCGGCCCCATCCGCGAGATTCACATCTGGACGTTTCACCCCATCTATCCCTGCTCGTTGACGCGCCCAACCGGCGCCGGGACGCCTCCGGCCGGAATGGATTGGGATCTGTGGATCGGCCCGGCGCCCTACCGGCCCTACAACAAGGCGTACCATCCGGCAAACTGGCGCGCCTGGTGGGATTTTGGGACCGCCGATGTCGGCGACATGGGCTGCCACACGCTCCACACGTATTTCGAAGAACTGAGGCTTCAGGCGCCATCGCTCATTTACGGCTATCGTTCGACCCGCTACGAGGACATGAGCAAGGAGACCCCCACGCCGGAAACCGAAGGCTCCGCCAACATGATTTCGTGGGAGTACCCGGCGCGAGGCGAGATGCCGCCGCTGAAGATGTTCTTCTATGACGGCTGCATTAAGCCGCCGCGGCCAGCCGATCTCGACCACGGCACGACCATGCCCCGCGAGGGTGTTCTCTTTGTGGGCGACCAAGGCAAGTTGATGAGCAGCTATTATGGCGGCAACCCTTTTGCCCCGTTCGGAAGGCCTCCCAGCGGAGGCACTGCGGCTCGCGGGCTGCCCGGCGGTCTCTTGCTGCCCGAAAGCAAGTTCAGGGACTTTGCGCAGCCTCCGAAAACGCTGCCCCGCTGCGAAAGAGCCGACCACTATACCGATTGGACCCGTTCCTGCAAGGCCGGCGTGCCCACCGCCCTGCCAATTGAGTTTGCCTGCCAGCTCACCGAAGTGGCTTTACTGGGGACTTTTGCGTTGCGCACCGGCAAGACGCTCGAGTGGGACGCCGGGGCGATGCGGGTGACAAGTGACGCAGAGGCGAATCGGTATGTGGTCCCGCCCTACCGGGCGGGATGGAAGCTATAAGGTGTGAAAAGGGGAACGATGCGCAAGAAAACCGAACTGAGCGCCCTGGCACTATTCGCCGCGCTGGCGCTCCTTCCATTCGAGCCGGTCCATGCGGCCGTGCCGATTAGAATCGACGCCAGGAACCTGATGGTCACGGTCGACCCAACGGCCTGCCGCTGGTCGGCGGAGGTCAAAGGCACGCCGATGCGTCTCCATGACGTTTACTTCCTGCCCGGAGACGACCCCTCGGGCTGGAAAGTGACCGNNCGGGAACGACATCCTGGTCAGCCTGGGCCGCACGAACAGGATGGGCAAAGCGGTCGACGTCGGCGAGATGACTTATTTTGCGTCCGCCGATGCGCGCCTGGGCGGTACCGAGGACAAATGGATTTCGCTGGGAACTCACTCCCGCAACCGCGACTTATACGATCTGTTATCCGTGATCAATCTAATTGCCACCAAGACCTACGAGGTGAATCATGTCATCCGGGACAGCGACACGGGCAACAGCCTGTTAATGGGACATGTGACGGCCTTTAAGGGAGCCTCCCGGTTCGATGTGAGGTCCGGTTGGGGCGGCAAGGCCGCCGACCGCATGTACGTTCGGGGATATTGCGCCTACAAGATCATTGTGCCTCCCGGCAAGAGCTTTGACGGAGAGAAACTGCTCATCGACTTCAATCAAAACGCGCTCGGCGCCATGGAGCATCAGGCGGACTTGATCGCCATCGCGCACGACATACGGCTGAAGCAGCGGCGGCCGATCGATCTGGACGACCGGGAATGGGTAGCGAATGACTACAGCCGCTTCCACGGATGGATGTCGGGAGGCAACAACACGAGCGCCGCGAAGTTCTTCAAGGATAATGGCCTGGTCGATTTCTACTGGGGCATGGGCGGCCCCGGCCCGCAGGGGAGCTTTGGGATATATGGCATGGGCGGAGGTACTCAAGGCCGTCCCGCCCGCGTGAATTATCCGGCCGAATGCTATCTGCCGGTACACACCGTCAAGTACGGCGGCGAACGGGTGATCGATTTCTCCAATCCCCTGACTGTCAAGCTGGAGCGTGACCGGATTCTTCAGTGGATCACGGGTCAGGAGAAGAGTACCGGGCGGGCGGAGATGGATTTTGCGGACTGGTGGGACTCCTGGCCCGGACAGTACGACCCCTTCATGAGCGGGCTTGAAACCTATCGCGCGGATGGAATGCTTTGGCGCGAGGCGATCGACCGGAAGGCCCCGCGAATGGTCATCCGGTCCAATATGCAGCCCGTCGATCATTCCTACGGGATTGTGGACATCTGCCGGATCTCAGAGGATGCCGATCAGGGGTACGAGGAGCCGGGGTCGTCCCTGGCGGGAAAGGAATTCACGGGACTGTTGACGGAATCCGTGCTCGGCTCGGCGAACCGGTTCTTTTACAACGGCCGCGTCTTCTGGAATGATGCCGACGGCTTCCATATCTTCAAGTACGCCGCGCCGGACAAACAGGATTTCTCGTATGCCCAGGGCAAGGTGGACGCCAACTTTCACGCCATTGCGGGGAATACGCTTTTCCTATCGGAAGCCTTGAATGCGCCCTATCCGGCCGACCGGATTGAGTTGCTGAAACGGATCAGCCCGCCGACCATGGANNCGGCGCGCGTCTGGAATATGCCCGTGGAACGGACGTTTGGCAAGTGGAACGTTCTGGCGGTATTCAATTACACCGGCGCCGGCAGCCGGCCGTTCACGACCTCGCTCGATGCGGCGAAGGATCTGCGCCTGGACCCGAACAAGGGGTACACCGTCTACGAGTTCTGGAGCAAGAAACTGATCGGGACCTTCAAGGGTAGCTTCGCGACGCGTCCGCTGA
>PLGA01000327.1:0-2623 GCA_003139735.1 Bryobacterales bacterium
CCCTCCGCTCCGAATAATCTGGCCCCCCCTGTGGGGTCGGGCCTTTTGGCCCGCGATGACGCCTTCCGGCGCCATCAACCGGGCGGCAGCCCGGTATTCCCCGGGAACGTTTTCGCCGTATGATGCAAGGAAGAGCGTCCGGATATGCGTCCGATCAAAGACCTCGCCTATGCCTTCCGCACTTTGCGAAAAGCTCCNNGCCCCTGCCTTACCGCAACCCGGATCGGCTGGTATTGGCGTTTTGGGAGATCCCGCAAAGGAACACCAGGACCTTTCTCTACTCCAACGCCGATTTCTTCGACTTGCGCGCCGGTTCCGGAGCCATCTTCGAAGATATCGGCGGCGTCGCCTCCTTCCGCGCGTTCGTGCCCACCGAAGACGGCGGCACGGAGCAGATCGGCAAGGCGCTGGTTACCACCAACTTCTTCCGGCTGATGGGAGCGAAGATCGCAATGGGCCGCGATTTCACCGAGGCCGACGCCTTACCGCAACCCTCCCAGCCGGATGTTCTCATTCCGCCGGGCAGCGCGGCCATCCTTAGCTACGAATACTGGCAGCGCCGCTATGGCGGAAGCGCCGCCGTGCTCGGCCATGAGATGGCGGGCGCCGGTCAGCGCCCTCGAATTGTCGGCGTCCTGGCCCCCGGCTTCAAGCTCTATTTCCCGCCCGCCGCCAGGACCGACGCGGCCCCCGATTTTTGGGTCGCCAACAATATCGGCTATGACGTTGCCCATCGCAATCTCCTGACCGTGGGGGCTATTGGCCGGCTGAAAAGCGGCCTGACGTTGAAACAGGCGCAGGAACGGCTCGATGCGCTGGCGCCGGAGCTGCGTAAGAATTCCTTCGATCCGGCCGCGTCCCTGCGCCTGCAGCCCATGCGCCAGTATCTGGTGGAGGGCGTCCGTCCCGCCGTTCTCTCGCTGATGGGCGCGGTGATGTTTCTCTTGCTTATCGCGTGCGCCAATATCGCCAACCTTCTGCTGGTCCGGGCGTCGTTGCGCGAACGGGAACTGGCGGTGCGCGCCGCGCTCGGCGGAAGCGTGTGGCGCCTGGTCTCCCAAATGCTCGCGGAGGCGGCGCTGCTCGCGGGTCTGGGAACGCTGCTCGGCGTGCTCTTCGCCTGGGCCGCCATCCACCTGCTGGTGGGCATCGCGCCGTCCAGTCTGCCGCGCATCGAATCCACGGCCATCGATTGGCGTGTCCTGGCCTTTGCGGCGGGCGCCGGCCTGGCCGCCGCGGCTGTCTTTGGCGTAATGCCGGCAATACGCGCCGCCCGTCCCGACGTGCATCGGCTCCTGCGCGGCGTCGCCGCCGCGGGATTGCGCCCCGGCCACCTGTTGCGCGACGCCGTGGTGGTCGCCGAAGTTGCCCTGTCGTTCGTCCTCCTCACCGGATCGGGCCTCATGCTGCGCAGTTTCCTCGAATTGCGCCGCGTCGACCCCGGCTACCGTCCGGACGGCTTGCTGACTTTCTTCGTCACCCGCGACTGGGAACTGAGCCGGCAGCAGGGCCGCATCGAATTGCTGCGTGAGCTGCAGCGCCGGTTGAGCGCGCTGCCGGGCGTCAAGAGTGCGACTGCCGCTCTGGTGTTGCCGCTCGGCGGCGGCGCTCTTCCCAAAAATGCGGCGCCCGCCCGGCCTCGGCCGGCGGAGGCCAGCGCCGAAGGGGCCGACATGCAGCAGGTGATGCCCGGCTACTTCGAAACGCTCGGCACGCCGCTCCTGGCGGGTCGCACATTCACCGAGCGGGACAACGCTCCCGGCCGGAACGTGGTGGTGGTGGACCAGCTTTTCGCCGAAAAGGCCTTCCCCCACGAATCCGTCGTCGGCAAGCGCATCCTGTTGCCCGATCCCGCGACGCCGTGGGCCGAGGTGATTGGCGTGGTTGCGCATCAACGCCTCTTCTCGCTCGGCGACCCGGGCCGCGAAACGGTCTACTTCTCCGACGGATTCTGGGGAATAGGCGTATCGCGGTACTGGATGCTCCGAACCGCCGGAGATCCCGCGAAATACGCCGCCGCGGTCCGCGCCGAAGTCGCGAAAGTGGATCGCGCCATGGTGATTTCGAAGATGCAGCCCATGCAAGCGCTGGTCGATCGGGACCAGGCCGGGACCCGCTTTTCGCTCCTGCTGATCGGAATGTTCGCCGTCATCGCCGTAATTCTCTCAGCCGTTGGGCTTTACGGCGTGCTCGCGACCGCCGTCCGCCAGCGCACGCCGGAGATCGGAGTCCGCATGGCCCTTGGCGCCGCGCCCGCCGGCATCTTCAAACTGGTGGTCGGCCACGGCCTGCGCCTCACCGCCGCGGGTCTCGCCATGGGAGTGCTCGCTGCCCTCGGTTTGACGCGCATGATGACCGCCATGTTGGTCGGCGTCAAGCCGGCTGACCCCTCCACTTTCGCCGCCACGGCCCTTCTCTTCTTCCTGATCGCCGCCGTTGCAACCTGGGCCCCCGCCGCCCGCGCCGCCAGCCTCGACCCGAACGCCGCCCTGCGTGAGGAGTGACTACCCCCCCATCCGTGCCGGATTTTCCGACCGATGACCCGGATTCCCACACGGCTGCCCCGCACCGCGCTACAATCATTTCGGAGTCCAAACTCTGTGATGCCGCGGGGTCTCGCCCG
>PLGA01000327.1:2746-6254 GCA_003139735.1 Bryobacterales bacterium
CAGGGCATCGACCGCATCCGCATCTTCAACCGTTCGGGCGAGGTCCGGTTTTCCACCAATCCCGCGGACCTGGGGACCAGGACCGGTCAGACTTCCCAAACCTGCATCATGTGCCACGCGCCGGGAGGTCCCCTGCTGCGCGCGCCGCTGCCCTCCCGCCGCATCATTTACAATGGCGCGGACGGCCGGCGCCGCCTGGAACTGGTCACCCCGATTTACAACGAACAGTCCTGCGCCGTGGCCCAGTGCCACGCCCACCCCGCCGCCCTGAAGGTGCTCGGCGTGGTGGACCTGTCGCTCAATCTGGACAGCGTCGACCGCGAGGTCGCCGGCATGAAGGCCCGGGTGCTGCTGGTGACCGGAGTCGAAATCGCGCTGATCGGCCTCTTCATCATCCTCTTTACGCGCCGCTTCGTCACTCGTCCTATTGCCAAGCTGATCGGCGGTTTCAAAGCCGTCAGCCAGATGGAGCTCGATAAGCCGCTCGATCTCGAAGACAGCAGCGACGAGCTGGACGACCTGGCGCGGTCGTTCAACGTGATGCGCGACCGTCTGCGCGCGGCGCTCGCCGAGATCAACCAGTTCACCCAGAACCTGGAAACCAAGGTGGGGGAGCGCACCCTGCAGCTCAAGGCCGCCCAGAAGAAGCTCTTGCAGAACGACCGGCTGGCCTCCCTCGGCCAGCTCTCCGCCAGCGTGGCTCACGAGATCAATAACCCCATCTCCGGCGTGCTCAACCTCTCCATGCTCATGCAACGCATGTTGAAGGACGACGGCATCCCCCCGGGGCGCATCGAGGAATTCCGCAAGTACCTCGGGCAGGTCACCACCGAGACCGGGCGCGTCGGGCGCATCGTTTCCGATCTGCTGGCGTTCTCGCGCCGCGGCAAGCCCAACCGGGCTCCAGCCGACCTGAACCGCATCGTGAAGACCACCCTTTCGCTGGTGCAGCACAAGATGAAGCTGAGCAACGTGACCGTCGAGACTCACTTGGCCGAGGATCTGCCGCCGGCCCATTGCGACGCCTCCCAGATCCAGCAGGTGGCCCTCAACCTGGCGCTGAACGCCGCCGAGGCTACCCAAACCAAGTCCGACCGGCGCGTCGAGGTCTCCACCGAAAAGGGTGACGGCGTGGTCCTGCTCGTGGTCTCCGATAACGGCGAGGGCATTCCACCCGAAAACCTCGGCAAGATCTTCGACCCCTTCTTCACCACCAAGCCGGAGGGCAAGGGCGTCGGCCTGGGACTGGCCGTGTCCTACGGAATCGTTCAGGCCCACGGAGGTGAAATCGAAGTCAAGAGCGTGGTCGGCGAAGGAACCACGTTCACCGTGTCGCTGCCGCTCGAGCAGCCCCATCCCCCCGGCGAGCCTGCGCTGCTGGAACTGGCCCGCGATGGATGAAATACTTCTACGTGGGCGCCATGGCGGAGGTGGACCGCGAAGCGGAGGTTGCGATTTGCGAGCGCCTGGCCGAGGAGTTCCACTGGCCAGTGCGAAAACTGGAATTGCCCGCCGCGGATTTCGCCTACGATGCGGCCCGGCGGCAGTACGGGTCCATCCCCGTGCTCGCCGCGCTGGTCGAGCGTTGCCCGGAGGATGCCGTCAAACTGCTGGCGGTCACCGAGCGGGACTTGTTTATTCCGGTGCTCACCTTCGTCTACGGACATGCTCAGTTGGGCGGCCGCGTGGCAGTGATTTCGCTGGCCCGCCTGCGGCAGGAGTTTTACGGGCTGCCCCCCAACCAGCCTGTTTTTCTCGAGCGCGCCCTGAAAGAGGCGCTGCACGAAGCCGGCCATACGTTCGGGCTGGTGCATTGCGCGGATAAGGAGTGCGCCATGTCGCTGGCCACCAACATCCGCCAGATCGATCTGAAGCGGGCGGCCTTCTGCGCCTCCTGCGCGGCGCATTTGCGGCGCCGCCCGAGGGAGTTAGGAACATGAATACCCACTGGAAAATCCTGGTGGTGGACGACGAAGAAGTCATGTGCGAGTCACTCGCCGCCTGGCTGCGTGAGGACGGATACTCCGTCGATACCGCCTCATCCGGCCGCGAGGCCGTCGAGAAGGCCGGCCAACGGGATTACGCCATCTATTTCGTCGACCTCAAGATGCCCGGCGGCATGGACGGCATCGAAACCATGATGCAGATCCGCCGCCTGCGCCCCGAGGCCTCCATCATTATCATCACCGCCTACGCCACCGTCGATACCGCCATCGCGGCCATGAAGGAGGGCGCCCAGGAGTACATCGTCAAGCCCTGCAACCCGGAGGAAATCTCGCTCCTGGTCAGCCGCATTATCAAGGTCAAGAACCTGCAGCGCGAGAACACCATCCTGCGCAAGAAGCTGAGCCGTCAATACTCCGCTCACGACGTCATCAGCAAGAACCCGCGCATGCGCCAGATCCTGGATCTCGCCTCCGAGGTCGCCAGCCTGCGCAGCACCGTGCTCATCCAGGGCGAAAGCGGCACCGGCAAGGAGCTGATTGCCCGCGCCGTTCACGCTTCCGGGGACCGCGCGCAGAAGCCCTTCGTGGCCGTCTCCTGCGCCGCGCTGGCCGAGACGCTCCTCGAATCCGAGCTGTTCGGCCATGAGAAAGGCTCTTTCACCGGCGCCACGGAGCGCAAGCGCGGCAAGTTCGAAATGGCCGACGGCGGAACCATCTTCCTCGACGAAATCGGCGATATCTCCCCCAAGTTGCAAGTGGATCTGCTGCGCGTGCTCCAGGAGCGCTGCTTCTACCGCGTCGGCGGTTCCGAAGAGGTGCGCGTGGACGTGCGCGTGATCGCGGCCACCCACGTCAATCTGCAGGTTGCCGTAGCCGAAGGCAAGTTCCGCGACGATCTGTTCTACCGCCTGAACGTCATCGAAATCCGCATCCCGCCGCTGCGCGAACGCCGCGAGGACATCCCCCTGCTGGCCCGGCATTTCATGGAGCGCCTTTCGCACGAATTGGGCAAGGACGCCCGCGAGATCTCCGAGGGCGCGCTCAAAATCCTGATGGACTACAACTGGCCCGGCAACGTGCGCGAGCTCGAGAACGCCATCGAGCGCGCCTGCGCCATGTCTTCGGGTCCGCTGCTGCAACTGGGCGACCTGCCCACTCAATTACAACAGAAGGGCTTGGAAGCGCGCAGAGCGGCAGTGGCCACGGGCGATGGCCTGGCGGCGGCCGTCGCGCCGGAGCTGAAGACCCTGGCCGATCTCGAGCGCGAGGCCATTCTGGGAGCCATCCGCACCCTGAACGGCGACAAGCTGCAGGCCGCAAAACTCCTCGGCATCGGCAAGACCACGCTCTATCGCAAGCTGAAGGAGTACGGCATCGCCGACCCGCTGCACGACGAGTAAAGATGCAGCTTCTAGCTCCTGGCTTTTAGNNGCTGCTCACTGTTCACTGTCCACGGACCACGGTGCACGGTGCACGCACCACCGCCAACTGACAACGGATAACTGACCACTTACAACCGGCTTCTGAGATCGGGGAACGGACATGAGCATTCTGATGGTGAC
>PLGA01000279.1 GCA_003139735.1 Bryobacterales bacterium
CCACTGTATAGCTAATTCCTGGACACTACGCTAGCCCATGGCGTGAGCCATGGGAAGAGAGGCAAAGGCCCGGGCAGCCCCCGCAGGGGGCGGAAGACCCGCCTGCCCCGCCTCACAAGACCCGCTTGTGGCACTATATTCCTATGCTCTTCGAGTCGGATAAGATCATGTTCGAGATTTATCGCGAAACCGAGTACACCAACCGCTACCGGGTCGTTTACTTCACCGAGCTCCAGGAACACAACAAGGAAACCGAGATCAATCGCGCACTCACCGGAGAGCACTTCTACGACGGTTTTATCAAGAACCAGGGGAAGGACGACGCCAAACAAATCGTCGAATCCCTCCTCACCCGCTTGAACGATGGCGAGCGCCTCGACTCCGCCGAAGTCGAGCGCGCCCTGGGCGACCACCTCGCATAGCGCCGTTAGGCTAGGTGGCGCAGACGATCGTCTTTCNNGCCTGCCCCACTGTATAGTTAATCCCTGGACACTACGTTACCCATCCTGCGCCCGCCCTTTCCACATGCCGCCCGCGCCGCGTCGATAGGCGATGGCGGAGTACGCCGTCGCCGCCATATAGAACGCCGCTACCAGCGGCAGGCATGGAGCCCACCACGCGGAACGGCGGTAGAAGCGCAAAGCCGGGTAGTAGCAGACGGACATCATCAGCCAGGCCAAAGCGCCAAACGGGCGGAGCGCGGTACACGGCGGAACCAGGTAGGTCAGCGCCAATCCGGCCACGGTTCCGGCCAGTATCGCGTAGGAATGCCGGAGTTGCGTGAATGCGGTGCGCGAAATGGTGCGGAAGAGTTCGCCGAAGGTCTGGTAGCTCCGTATGCTGCGGGTCGCCGCGCTCAGCCCCAGCCACACCCGGCCTCCGCCGCGCTTGATGGCGCGGGCCAGCGCGCAATCGTCAATCAACTCGCCGCGTATGGATTCGATGCCGCCCATCCGCTCCAGCGCCTCGCGGCGAACCAGCATGCATCCGCCGGCCGCCCCTGCCGTGGCCCGCCGCGGGTCCGCCGTCCACGCTGGAGGATAGAGCATGAAGAAAAAGAAAACGAACGCGGGAACCACGGCGCGCTCGGCGAATGTACGGCATTCAAGCGTGGCCATGTAGGAGACCAGCGCGTAGCCGCCCGATTCGGCGCGCGCCGCCAGCGACGCCGCGTTGCCGAGAGCGTGTGCAATATCGGCGTCGGTGAGCAACAGATAGTCCGGCCGCAGACGTGCGGCTTCGCGGACGCCCTGCTCGACCGCCCACAGCTTGCCTGTCCAGCCGGGCGGCAGCGGCGCGGACCGAATCACGGTGAGCAGTTCCGTAGGGGCCGCCGCGCGGGCCGCCTCGGCCGTGCCGTCCGAGCTGGCATCGTCCACCAGCACGATGTGGAACGCGCCCGGGTAGCGTTGCGCCGCCAGCGACCCGATCGCGCGCCCCACCGTTTCCGCCTCATTGCGCGCCGGAACCACGGCCACCACCGAAGGCGGCGGGGTAGGCAGCGCGCCGACGCCCGCCGCGTCGCGAAAGCGCCAGAATCCGCCCCGCCCAACCAAGAGGTACAGCCAGATCGCCGCCGAAGCCGCGCCCAAGATCTCTGCAATCATGAACCCCGATTATCTCCTCCTTCTGGACCCCGCCGGCGCCACGGGCTACACTGATCGCAATCATGCCCAAGTGGATCGCCATTCGAGCCAGCGCAGTCCTGGCCCTGGCAGCCAGTCTGGTCGCGCTGTGTTTTTCCGTGGCGATGGCAACCGCGCTGCTCTTCTCGCCGATGCGCTACAGCGGCCCGCTTCCGCCCAACCTGGTGAAAGCCTTCGGGGCCGTCATGGCCGCGTTCCTCGCCGGCGCCGGAATTTGGGGCATCGCGGTGGGCGTGGGCGTCTTTCGCCGGCGCAACTGGGCGCGCGTCTCCATGGTGGTTTTCGGGGGCCTGCTGGCGTTTTTCGGCGGGACCGGCGCCCTCGCCATGCTGCTTGTGCCCTTCCCCATGAACCCCGACCTCAACCAACGGATCGTCAGCATCGCACGCGCGTCCATGGTGGCGTTCTACCTGCTGATGGCCTTGGTTGGCGCGTGGTGGCTCATCGTCTTCAACCGCCAATCCGGCAAGCGCTACTTCGCCGAAGGCGGCGCCGCGACCGAAAGCGCCCGTCCCCTGAGCATCGGCGTCATCGGCTGGTATTTGATGGTCGCCGCCGTTGGCACTGCCCTCTGCGGCGTCTTTCGCATTCCCACGATCCTCTTCGGATTCGTCGTGGCCGGGTGGACCACGCTGGCCGTTTGCACCGTCCTCACAGCCATTCAACTCTACCTCGGCGCCGGGTTGCTTCAGCTCGATGAAAGCGCCAGAGTCTGGACCATCGTCTACCTCTCCGCCATGGGCGCCAACGGCCTCGCCACAGTCGCCGCGCCGGGGTATCCCGCCAGAATGCGTGCGTTCGCCGGGGAGTTCCAGAAGTTCTTCCACATGGACATGCCGCTCCTGCCGAACGCCTGGCTCCTCGGAACGGCAAGCGTGGCGTACGTCGCGATTCTAATTTGGTTCCTGGTGAGGCGGCGTGCGGCGTTCGCGGGGCGCGGTTAAGGCGTGGCGCCCGCGTCCTCGTCCGTGGTCGGAGGGTAAGTTTCCGGGTGCAGCAGCGGTTCCAGAAGTTCCTTGGCTTCCGCCTCGCGGTCGCGTGGAACCTGCACGCGGATCCGCTTATTGAGAAATGGGTCGACGTCGTTAACCAGTCTGGTGATTTGGCCTAGGGCGAAGAAGGGGATTCCCGCTTCCTCCAGTAACCCCTTCGCCATGGCAAGCTCAACCCCATTTTCGGCCTCCAGCACCACCACCAGTTCCATACCGGGGTCGAACGGATCGGGAGGCTCCGCCGGCGCCCCGGCCAACAGCGCCACGTGGCAGTCGGCGCACTCCGTGAAGCCCTCGCGGTACTCGGTCCTGCATTCGGGACAATACACAATCCACCTCTGGCTCAAGTGTACCGCCCTGCCAGTGGGGCGGACCTCCTGGT
>PLGA01000060.1 GCA_003139735.1 Bryobacterales bacterium
GTCATCGATCTCTCCGTTGTCAACGACTCCCGCCGAAATCTTAGCTTATTGCCTGGTCTGAATTCTGGGGACCACTATAGAGTATGGTTACCGGGTACCGGGTCAAGATCGCGCGTGGCGCAAGGCGCTGGGAGGAGGCAGAGCGGTTGCAGGGCGTTCGTGTCGATTGGAATCGTCAGCGCGCAGCTCCGATTCTGGTGAAGTCGCCGCGAGCCTGGGACGCTAAGGAGAAGAACTTCGTGCGCACGCTAGCGGTTTCGTTGCAAGGGCAAGCTAGCATCCAACGCGAACAGGGTTCGGCGGCCTGCGTAGAGGGATACAGGGAGGCGCTGGCCCTTGACGAACAGGTCGCAGACACGCAGGGCGCGGCGGTCTGCGCGTTCAACCTAGGGCGCGCTTACGAGGAACTGGACGGAATCAGCGATCTCGCCCTCGCAGAGCAATGGTACCAACGCAGCTTGGAACTGCTTGCGAAGGCAGATCGCATGGGCCGGGCACGATGCCTCGGTCAATTGGGTTCTGTTGCGCACGCACGTTTTCTTGGCGCACGAGAGGCCGCCCGGCCGCCTGAGGAGTGCTTTGGACACCTAGTAAGGTCCGAGCGCTGTTACACGCAAGCACTCGAAATGTTCCCTACAAGCGCCGTTCAGGACCTGGCGGTTGCCCACAGCCAGCTCGCGGTTGTATGGGCCGAATCAGGACAAATCGACACCGCTCTTCGCCATTGCCGGGAGGCTATCCGCCATCACGAGGCTAACCAAGACCGCTTCGGAGCCGGCACGACACGCTTCAATGCGGCCAGGGCACTCGCCGGCGAAGGCCGCCCGGCCGACGCGCGCGACTGGGCCCAAGCAGCCCTCCGCGACTACCAAATGTGCGCGAACGTGGACCAATACGTGGTCAAGACCCTCAAACTCCTGGAACATATCGAATCTGATCTCCGAGTGACCTCACCGCCGTCTTGAGCACATCCACCCCCACCACATTGATCAGCTCGAGCCCCAACAGTAGCGATTTCACGCTTGGTTCGGCCCCGCTCGCTTGCAAGGCGTCCAAAGCCCGTTTCAGCACCTGTTGATCGTCCGGCAAGACGCTTTGCATCAGGGCCAGGCAATACGGCGGCAATGCCTGCACGGCCTTGTCGAAATCGACGCCCTTCATCACGGTGGCCACCGCATCGGAGCGCGCCGCCGCCCGCTTGCGATCCACGCCCTTGTCCGCGGCGCCGAGGAAGATCTGGAGGAACCCGCTTGGCCCGATGCCCACGTCGCGGTCGCCGGCGCGGACCACGAAGAGCGAGGTCCGGAAGAACGCCATCGCGCTGACGCCCGCCATTAGGATCTGCGTCCAACGCGATGCGGGGAACCAGCCGTACGCGTGGATCAAGCCCAGCGCAGCCACCGAGGCGGCGCTGTTAATCGCGATGTAGAGAATGCCGGACCAGGCCTTGATCGCGGAAATGGGATCGTCTTTATAGCGCGACACCAGTTCGCTTGCGCCCACCAAGCCGCCCAGCGCAGCCACCAGGCCCCAATCGATCCAGCTCCAGGGCATGGGATTCAGGCAGGCCGCGCGAGCCGAGACACTTCCGCGCCACGGTCCGTCAGCTTGACTACTTCCGCCAGAGGATCGCCTTCAATCGCAATATATCCGGTATCGCGGAGACTCTTGAGCGACTCGCGATAGCGGTTGGGGTCCATCCCGCTGAGTGTCTGCAGGTCAGCCAGATTTAGGTTCCACTGCGCTTGGCGGCCAAGGATTTCAAGCAGCGTCAGCGGGCTTGCCGGCGAAGGCGTCGGTGAAGATACACTCCGCTGCGAGGATTCCAGAAAGGGCAGGAACGATCCGGGATGTGGCTTAAAGTCCGCCATCGGCTTGATGGTATCACAGGATCCCGCTCCGCCCCACCACGGAAACGGCCAAAAGTTGAGTATGATGGCGGAATGAGATACGCCCTCTTCCTCCTGGCCGCGACCGCGCTCAACGCGCAAAGCCTCAAATTCGATTTCGTCTCGGCCAATCCCGCGCCGGGCTTTCAAAAAGCGCTCCCCGGCGCGTTGTACTCGGAAGAGACCGGCTACGGCTTCGAAAACGCCGCCACCGAGGCGCCGTTCTATTTCTCGGTTCGGGTGCCTGAAGAGGGCAACTACCGCGTCACGGTGACGCTGGGCGATCCCGCGGCCGATTCGGTGACCACCATCAAAGCCGAGCTGCGCCGTCTGATGCTCGAGCGCGTGCGCGTCGCCGCGGGCAAGGTTGAAACCCGCTCGTTCCTGGTCAACGTGCGCACGCCCAAGATTGCCGGCGACGGCGAGGTCCGGCTGAAAGATCGCGAGAAGACTTCCGAAGCCCGCGCCTGGGACAACCGCATCACGCTCGAGTTTACCGACGCGCATCCGGCCGTGCGCACCGTCGAGGTCGAGAAGGCCGACGTCCCCACCATCTTCATCGCCGGCGATTCCACCGTCACCGACCGCGATGGCGGCGGCGATGTCAGTTGGGGACAACTGCTCTCCGTCTTTTTCAAGCCTGGTGTCGCGGTTGCCAACAACGCCCAGTCCGGCGAGACCATGAAGTCGTTTATGAATGCGCTGCGCCTGGACAAGATGCTCAGCCAGATGAAGAAGGGAGACTATCTCTTCCTCCAGTTCATTCACAACGACTCCAAGGCGAGTTGGCCGCAGACCTACGTCGAACCGGAGACCACCTACAAGGCCTATCTGAAGGTCTACATCGCCGAGGCCCGCCTGCGCGG
>PLGA01000596.1 GCA_003139735.1 Bryobacterales bacterium
GCCCTGGTTAAAGTCGGTGCCCACCAGGAACTTCACCGCCTGGAACTGCGCATTGGAATTCGCCCTGATCCGGGTATAGATGGGTTGACCGACATTGCGCCCACCCGCGACATCGTAAACGACGATATCCTCGCCCCGCACCCCGGCCGCTTCGATCAGTTGCGTCACCAGGGCCACGACGGCGTGAGGGCTCGGCAAGCCATTCTGCGGTTCCCTGGGAGGTCCCCCGCCCGGGGAAGCAGCCGCCACGCCCCACTCCGGCGACCGATCCTGGTTGCAGTTGATCTTGATCGCGATTCGCTCGCCTGGGCGATATCCGGAGCTCCCTAGATTGTGGGCACTATTGAAACTACGGAACAGCGCGTCCCATGCCTGTCTGTCGTTTTTCCTTCCAGTCAGATTTTGGAGAAGCCCGGAAGTCATGCCGTGGACTACTTTTTGGTTGGTGTTGGCGTCATCCCACCAGTGGCCCGTCACGCCGTCCCAACTGGTGGCGTTCGCGTCGCGCGCCCATGCCACTCTGCCCGGGTAAATCCCCTTTCCGGCGCCGATCGGATGGTTGGTCCCCTCGCTGGGCTTGAAGGGTTCAACCGGAGCGATCTCACCTCGCTGTTGCGCCATCGCCTCCCATGGCAATACCAGAGGAACATGAACGAGGCCGGCAGCTTGAGCTGCGGCGAGCGACCTCAAAAAGCACCTTCTATGCATGAGACTGTTCCTTTCAGATTTCTTGTCGGGAATCCTGGCTGGCCGGAACGGCGCGCGGCATGGCCCCACCGGAGCCCCTCGGCGCTCCGGCGGCGTGCTGCCTGTATTGTACCTGTACGCCGCGCAGCGCGTATACCCGCTGAGAAGACGCCTGGCGCCGCATCGGCTTATTCTACCGAGAGTTCCGGAAAGCTATCCAGGCGAAATGGCTTTGCCGGCGGGAAAACTCGCGCCATGCGGTGAACCCCCATGTATCGGCCGCCAAAGGAGCGTAGAATGGAACTGATGTTTATGGATAAGAAGACTCTCATCACTGTTTCTATGGTTGCTGCCGTTCTCGCCTGGACGGCTTGTTCGAATGCTCCCGAGCCAACGGCGGCAGACACCAAAGCGGCGGAAGCCAAGAAGGAGCCTCCCAAGGCGCCGGAACCGGTCACGGGCCAGACTGCCTTCTATGAGATGTACAAGCCTGCCCGCACCTGGGCGACCGACCTCATGCCGCTGAGTCTGTCGAGCGGCGATCTCCCGGGTTTCAAGAACGAAGATGGCAAGGCCGCCCTGTGGACCGCCATTTTCGTCTCGCCCAGCCTGCGGCAAGCCAGGCACTTCACGTACGCCATCGCCGCTGCCGGTACCGTTCAAAAGGGAGTGACCGCGGACGTCCCGGAGGCCTGGAGCGGCGCAACCAAGGACGCAATGCCCTTCCAGAACAGCGACTTTACGGTGGACTCCGATGCCGCCTACAAGACCGTGGCCGATAAGGCGGCGGACTGGCTGAAGGATCACGCAGACAAAAAATGCACCATGACGCTGGCGTCCGCGGCCCGCTTTCCGGCGCCGGTCTGGGTTGTGATGTGGGGAGACTCCCGGTCGGGGGGCTACGCGCAGTACGTGAATGCAGCCACCGGAGCGCTGATGACCAAGTAGACCGCCGGAAGGACCGGCGATTGGCGCGCCCCTACTCGCGGACGTAGGCTAGAGCGATGGCCTTCCCCGCCCTCGGCGAATAGACCGAAGAGGTGACCTCGGCCGCCTTTCCCTCTACCTGGATGAGCGANNGGCCGTTTTCGATGCGCACCACCCGGGCATCGTCCGGGCTGGCGGGCTTGGCGCCGGCGGATTCGAACCGGCGGATCAGGCCGGGCGCCGCTTCCGCCGGGCAGAAGATGCGAAAGCCGGGCTGCCCCGTGAGGCTCGCATGGGCCACCGTACCGCCGTCCCAAGGCTCGTGCGCGTAGTCCGCGAGCGGAACCGGCGCATCCAAGGCGGCCAGCGCGTCCGAGGCGCCCGGACCTTCCAGGCCGATCTCGCCGGTCCGCACGGAGGCGTCCTCAAGCTCCACCTGGTCGGCGACGACGTAGCGACGGATGTGCGCCGGAACCTTCTCGCGCAGTTCGGGTTCCACGTCGATCAGAAAGTGGTCTTCGAAGCAGAACAGCAGCAGGTCTGCCTGTATCCTTCCTTGCGGATTGAGCAGGAATGCATAGCAGCCCGAGCCCGCCGCCAGTTTCTTCACCTCATTGCTGGCGATGCTGTGCAGCAGGCGCGCCCGATCTCGTCCGCGTACCACAATCCGGCCGCGCGCCGAGAGGTCCATCCAGGCGGCGCCGCCGCGTAGCGCATCGTAACCCTCGCTCATCTCTCCAGTTTAGAAGATACGCCGCAGGTATACCGAAATCAGGATGATCGTAAACCCGGAAAGAAGCGCGCCGGTCATCAGGCGCGCGCGCCGCGGGTGGTTCGGCTGGACGATCAAGAGGGAAACGGCGAACACGTGCACCGCCAGCAACACCTTGATGCCCAGCGCAATGTGGTAGCGCACCGAATGGCCCGGGGAGCTCAGAATGTTGTACATGCCGGAGACGAGCAGGCCGGCGATGGCTGCTATGACCACGGGACGGAAGGCCGCGGCGGCCCTTTCGCTTAACGCTTCGCGCGCTTCCGGCGCAAAGGTCCCGCTCGCCGGCGACATCGCCAGACGGGCGTAAAGAAGCCCGCCAACCAGCGCCGCCACCGAGGAGATGTGCAGCCAATGCATGATCACATATAACGCGTCGGACATAAGGTGAGTATACAATCGGCGTATGATCCATGAAATACTCCCCGTGGGGCCGCTTCAGTGCAACTGCTCGATTTTCGGCGACGAGCGGTCCGGAGAGGCGCTCGTGGTGGACCCCGGGGACGAGGTATCGAGCGTGCTGGAGACGGTGGCGCGGCACGGACTGACGGTAAAGGCAATCGTCATCACGCACGCGCACATCGACCATATCGGCGGCGCCGCGAAGCTGAAAAAGGCCACCGGCGCGCCGGTGTACATGAACCCGGAAGACGCCACATTGCAGAACATGATGGATGCGCAGGCCGCCTGGATCGGAGTGCGCACGCCGGAGCGGGTCGAGATCGATATCGCCGCGAAGGACGGCGGCAAGATGGTGGTGGGCGTGACGGAGTTCCACGTACTGCATACGCCCGGCCACACGCAAGGCAGCATCAGCCTGTGGATTCCGGCGGAGCAGAAGCTGGTGGCGGGCGACACCTTGTTCCGCGACAGCATCGGCCGCACCGACCTCCCAGGCGGCGACGGCCGCCAGATCCTGCGCTCAATCCACGAGAAGCTGATGCCGCTGCCCGACGACACGGTGGTGATCCCGGGACACGGGGAGAGCACCACCATAGGGCGGGAAAAGCAGTTCAACTANNGGTGAAGCCAAGCGCGGGGATGAGCGTAGAAGAGCGGATCGCGGCCGGCAAGAGCCGCCGGGAAGCAGTCAGGCGGCAAGCGCACGCGAACCCCCACCCCAAGCGCCGGCAGTTCGATCCGATGGCGGTCCTGCTGGAGTCGGGCGCGGACCGCGTGCGGCAACTTCTGCCCATCAAGTATGCGNNTATATGCGCGGATGAAGGAATCGCCGTTCGCGTTCTTCCGGGGAGCCGTTTCGATCATGGCGGCGGATCTGTCCCAGTTGCCGGCCTCGGGGATCGACGTGCAACTGTGCGGGGATGCGCACGTTCAGAACTTAGGCTCGTTCGCCGCTCCGGATGGCAAGCTGGTCTTCGACTTAAACGATTTCGACGAGACCATTCGCGGGTCGTGGGAGTGGGACGTAAAGCGGATGGCGGCGAGTCTCGTACTGGCCGGCGGGGAGTCCGGGCACGACCGCGCGGCGTGCCGCTCGGCGGCGGAGGCGTGCGCCCGAAGGTATTGCCGCGCCATGGACGAGTTCTCGCGGCTGCCGGTCTTGGAGATGGCGCGGCGCCAGGTGCACCGCGAGGAACGGATTGCGCCCATCCACGACGCTTTGCGGCAGTCCGAGCGGGCGCGCCCGCTCGATCTGCTGAAGAAGTTCACGGAACCGGATCGCCACGGACGCCCGCGTTTTCGCGATGGGCGGCCGCTCTTCTGGCGGATCGAAGGGCAAGCCGCGCAAGGAGTTGTGCGTTCGTTGCGCGCCTATCGTGAGACGCTTGCGCCGGACCGCCGTCACCTCTTCGAACGGTTCCGCGCGGTCGACGTGGGGTTCAAGGTGGTCGGGACAGGGAGCGTGGGACTGCGGGATTACGTGATCCTATTCGAAGGGAACGGCCCCACGGACCCCATGTTCTTGCAGATCAAACAGGAAGTCGCCTCGGCTTACGCGAAGTTCCTTCCGGAGACCGCCAGCCGGAATCACGGGCGGCGCGCGGCGGAAGGGCAGCGCGCCATACAACCGCTGTCGGACCTGCTGTTGGGTTGGACGAGCGTCGGCGCGCACGAGTACCTGGTCCGGCAACTCAACGACCACAAGGGCAGTATCGATCTCCAGGGGTTGCGGGGCGGAGGATTGGAGAGTTTAGCGCTGGTGGCCGGCGAGTTGCTCGCGCGGGGTCACGCCCGGTCCGGGGATGCGTGCGAGATTCGCGGGTATTGCGGCGCGGGCGGGAAGATGGCCAAGGCCCTGGGCGATTTCGCCTTGAACTACGCCGCCCAAACCGAGACGGATTACCGCGCGTTTGTCGCGGCGATCGAGAGCGGCAAGATCAAGGCGGCGGGAGGGTGATCTCGTCGGGCGGCCATCTCCTTCCGATCTGATAAGATTCTTCCATGGCCGACTCGAACGTCTATCCGCCCAGTCCGGAATTTGTCCAACGCGCTCATGTGCAGGGCATGGAGAGCTACCGCGAGCTTTGCCGGAAAGCCGCGGAGGCGCCAGAGGAGTTTTGGGGGGATCTGGCCGAACGGGAATTGTTCTGGTTTCAGAAGTGGACTCACGTTTTCGAGTGGAACCCCCCGTTCGTGAAGTGGTTCAGCGGGGGCAAGACCAACGTCTCCTATAACTGCCTCGACCGGCACCTGGCGACTTCGCGCAAGAACAAGACGGCCATTATCTGGGAAGGCGAGCCGGGCGACCAGCGGCAGATTTCCTACCAGGAGCTGCACCGGCTGGTCTCGCGCTTCGCCAACGTGCTTAAGGGACGCGGCCTCAAGGCCGGTGACCGCGCCATCGTCTACATGGGCATGGTCCCGGAACTGCCCGTGGCGCTGCTGGCTTGCGCGCGCCTTGGCATTATTCATAGCGTGGTGTTCGGGGGCTTTTCCGCGGAAGCGATGAAGGCCCGCATTCAGGACCTGGAAGCGCAAGTGGTGATCACTTGCGACGGCGCGTGGCGGCGCGGCAAGGAAGTCCGTCTCAAGGACGCCGTGGACGAGGCACTCGCGGAGTGCCCCAGCGTAAAGGATGTCATCGTGCTGCGGCGCACCGGCGGCTCCATCGAAATGAAGCCCGGCCGGGACCACTGGTGGCACGAACTCGACGAGGGCGTCTCGGAGAACTGTCCCGCCGAGCAACTCGATAGCGAACATCCGCTGTACGTGCTCTATACCTCGGGAACCACGGGCAAGCCCAAGGGGATTGTCCACACCACCGCGGGATACCTGCTTCAAGTCCACATGACCATGCAGTGGGTTTTCGACCTGCGCGAGGAAGACACCTACTGGTGTACGGCCGATATCGGCTGGGTGACCGGGCACAGCTACATTGTCTACGGTCCGCTTTCGGCCGGCGCCACGACCATGATGTACGAAGGGGCACCCGATTTCCCGCAGCCGGACCGCTTCTGGCGGCTGATCGAGAAGTACCGCGTCAACATTTTCTACACGTCGCCCACCGCCATTCGCGCCTTCATCCGCCAGGGCGACCAGTGGCCCGACGCGCACGATATGTCCAGCTTGCGGCTGCTCGGCTCGGTCGGGGAACCCATCAATCCGGCGGCATGGGAATGGTATTACAAGACCATCGGCAAGGAGCGCTGCCCGATCGTGGACACCTGGTGNNCCTGGTGGCAGACGGAAACCGGCGCCATTATGATCGCACCCATGCCGGGCGCGGTTCCTCTGAAGCCCGGCTCGGGCACGCTGCCCATGCCCGGCATCCTGGCGGAGGTGGTGGACCTGGCGGGCAAGCCCGTGGCGGTGAACGCCGAGGGATTTCTGATTGTGAAGCGGCCGTGGCCGAGCATCGCGCGCACGCTGTGGGGCG
>PLGA01000213.1:0-7075 GCA_003139735.1 Bryobacterales bacterium
TCCGCCGAAGTGCTCAGCGATACCCTGCAGAAGCTGTCCAACGACAAGGTCAAGATCCGCGTGTTGCGGTCCGGCGTGGGCGCCATCAACGAATCCGACGTGCTGCTGGCCTCCACGTCCAACGCCGTGATCATCGGATTCAACGTCCGCCCCGAGCGCAAAGCGGAGGCCGTGGCGGAGCAGGAGAAGGTGGAAATCCGCCTGCACACAATCATTTACAACCTGAGCGACGAGATCAAGAAGGCCATGACCGGGCTGCTCGAACCGGTCTTCCGCGAGGTTTACAGGGGCAAAGCCGAAGTGCGCGAAACGTTCCGCATTCCGAAAATCGGAGCCGTGGCCGGATGTATGGTCCAGGATGGCCAGATCTTGCGCGGCTCGGAGGTGCGGCTGCTGCGGGACAGCGTGGTGGTCTACACGGGAAAGATCGGCTCGCTGCGCAGATTTAAGGACGATGTGAGCGAGGTGAAGAGCGGCATGGAGTGCGGCATCGCGCTCGAGAACTACTCCGACGTGAAGCAAAACGACGTGATCGAGGCGTTCGTCACCGAGCGCGTGGCGACGGAAGTCTTCGCCTGAGGCCATGCCATCGGTCGGCGTCCTCACCTTGGAGTTGCGGCTGGAGAACTCGCATTCGCTCAAGGATAAGCGCCAGGTTGTGCGGAGCTTGAAGGAGCGGCTCCGCAGCAAGTTCAACGTGGCCGTGGCGGAGATCGCCTATCAGGATCTTTGGCAGCGCGCGGCCTTGGCCGCCGTGACCGTGTCTTCCGAGCATGAGCACGCGGAAAAGGTCCTGCGTTCCGTGGAGGACGAAGCCGCCAGTCTGCTGGGCGGAGCGCTGGCCCAGGTCACGGTAGAGTGGCTTGCATGAGGAAAAGGGGTCAGGGGCCGGGGGTCAGGGGTCAGGGATCGAGCCGGAACAGGGGCCAGGGGCCAGGCGGGGTACCTGCCGCTTCGGCGGGTCGGGGTCAGGGATCGGCGCCCCCATCCCCGACAAAGAACGGCGTCGAACAAGGCGCAGGGCGCCTCAACCCCGGCCGNNTCCGGCCCCCGGCCCCCGGCCCCTGGTTTTTGGCCCCCGGCCCCTGAGATGGATGAACGGCGCACATTACGGGTATCGGAAACCGTGAAGGAGGAGCTTGCCGAGCTGATCGGGTTCGAATTGGAGGATCCGCGCCTGGCGGCGGTGAATGTGAGCGAGGTTCACGTAAGCTCCGACGCGAAGTACGCCCGCATCAAGGTTTCCGTTGCAGGGGGTGAACGGGAACAGAGCCAGGCCATCGCCGCCCTGGAGCATGCCCGCCATTACCTGCGGCGCGAACTGGCGTTCCGGTTGAGCCTCCGGCACGTCCCCGAATTGCATTTCGAGCCCGACCGCAACGCCGGGGCGGACAGCCGCATCAACTTCCTCATAAGGCGGGCAAAACGGTCTCGCGGCGAAAATTAGCGCCATGACCAAACAAACCGTGATAGTTTTGTTTGTGTTGGCCTTTGCGGCCGCCTGGACCGGGGCGGCAATGGAGGGAGGCCCTCAAAGCGGAACGGAACTGCTGCGGCTGGAGAAAAGCGCCGCCGCCATGGGGTCCACGTACTCCGTAGAACTGTACGGGTACGATCGGGTCGAAATGGAGGCCGCCGCGGATGCCGCTTTGGACGAAGCGCGCGACCTGGACGACTTGCTTTCCAACTACAAGCCGGAAAGCCAGTGGAGCGAGGTCAACCGGTACGCGGCCCAAAGGCCGGTCAAGGTTTCCCCGGAGCTGTTCGGGCTGCTTTCGGCGTGCCTGGAATATAGCCGCGAGAGCGAAGGGGCGTTCGATATTACGGTGGGCCCCTTGATGAAGGTTTGGGGCTTTTACAAGGGTACCGGCCATCTGCCGCACCGGGCGGAGGTGGCGGCGGCCCTGACCAAGGTGGGTTATCGGCATATCCGTTTGGATCCGGCGGCCCAGACGGTTCGTTTCGACCGTCCCGGGGTGGAACTCGACCCAGGCGGGATCGGCAAAGGATACGCCGTCGATCGAATGGTGGATGTTTTGAGACAAAAGGGCGTTACGACCGCGCTCGTGGCGGGGTCGGTTAGCAGTATTTATGGAATGGGGGCGCCGCCCGCGGAGCCGCGAGGCTGGCGCGTGGACATCAAGGACCCCCAGCGTCCGGATCGAACGGCCGCGGAAGTATTTTTGAAGGACATGTCATTGTCGACCTCCGGCAGCTACGAGAAGTTTTTTCGGGCGGAGGGGCGGATTTACGCTCATATCATGGACCCGCGCACGGGGTATCCGGCGCAGGGCACTTCATCGGTTTCGGTCGTCGCGCCGCGCACTATCGATAGCGAGGCGTGGGCCAAGCCGTATTTCGTAAACGGCCGCCAATGGGCGGCCAGGCATAAGCCAAAGGAATTTCGCGTGTTCTTTTGCGAAGACAGGACGGAACAGCCATGCGCGTGGCTCCCATGAACAGCCGGTTTTTGGATGCGTGCCGCCGCCGTCCCACGGACGTGAGACCGGTGTGGTTTATGCGGCAGGCCGGACGGTATATGAAGCAGTATCGCCAGATCCGCGAAAAGCACGGGATTCTGGAAATCTGCAAGCGGCCCGACCTGGCGGCCACCGTCACGCTCCAACCGGTGGAGCTTCTGGACGTGGACGCCGCCATCATTTTCGCCGACCTTCTGCTGCCCGTCGAACCGATGGGCCTGAAGCTTCGGTACGCGGTCCGCGAAGGGCCGGTCATCGACAACCCGGTGCGCACTTCCGAGGACGTGGATTCGCTCTCCACCGCCAATACGGACGACTTGGGCTACGTCGGCCAAGCCATCCAGCAGGTGGTCCGGGCGCTGGCCGGGAAGGCCCCGGTCATCGGATTCGTGGGCGCGCCATTCACCATGGCCAGCTACATGATCGAGGGCGGCGGGTCGCGCAATTTCATCCGCACCAAGAAGCTGATGTACAGCGACGAGACGCTGTGGCGCCGGCTGATGGGCAAGATCGTCGATGTTCTGGCGCCGTTCGCCCAGTTGCAGGTCACCGCCGGGGCGCGCGCCATACAGGTGTTCGATAGCTGGGTGGGAGCGCTGGGGTCGGACGATTACGTCCGTTTCGCCGCGCCCTATTCGCGCGCCCTGATCGAGCGCATCCGCTCCACCGGCGTACCGGTGATTCACTTCGGCACCGGCGCCTCCGGCTATTTCAAGGAGTTGCACGCCGCCGGCGGCGACGTCATGGGCGTGGACTGGCGCATCAACATCGACCAGGCCTGGATGGACATCAGCTACCGTTCGGCCATCCAGGGGAACCTCGATCCGGTGGCGCTGTTCGCGCCTCTGCCCGAGCTGCGCACCAAGGTGCACGAGATGCTCAAGCGCACCGGCGCGCGCCCCGGCCATATTTTCAATCTCGGCCACGGAATTCTGCCGGAAACGCCGGTCGAGAACGTGAAGGCCGTGGTGGAAATGGTTCGGGAATTCAAACCATGACGCGGAGACGCGGAGACGCGGAGAAAGACCATGAAAGTTCTGGGACGAGCAAATTCCTCCGCTCCCTCTGCGCCCGAACCCCGGGACGAGCGCACCTGGCGGTAGGCCCTTATTTTTGTTCTTCTCCGCGTCTCTGCGTCTCTGCGTCAAGATTATGACTCCCAAGCCTCCACGACAAGGCCTCCTGCTGCTCGCCCACGGAGCGCCGGAACGCCTGGAGGATGTCGAGAGTTACCTCTCGTTCGTGCGCGGCGGCCGGCCCGCCTCCGCCAAAGTGCTGGAGGAGGTGCGCAGCCGCTATCAGGCCATCGGCGGATCTTCTCCCCTGCTCGCCTGGACGCGCGCCCAAGCCGCGGCGCTCGAAGGCGTCCTGGGCATGCCCGTGTTTTGCGGCATGCGCAATTGGCATCCCTTCATCGCCGAAACCATGGATTCGGTTCGCGCGTCCGGCGTGGAACGCCTCGCCGCCATCGCCCTTGCGCCCCAATACTCCGAATTGAGCGTGGGCCTGTACATCCGCCGCACCGGGGAAGCGGCGCGCGCGGCCGGCGTGACCGCGGAAATCGCCTGGGCCAGAAGCTACCACGACGAGCCGCTGCTGATCGAAGCTTTCGCCGACCGGTTGGCGCAAGTCTGGAACGGCCAGCGCGTCCTGTTTACCGCCCACAGCCTTCCCGAGAAAGCGCTCGCCAACGGCGACCCTTACGACCGCGAGTGCCGCGCTACCGCCGCCGCCGTGGCCGCGCGCGCGGGCGTGGCCGAATACGATTTCGCCTACCAGAGCCAGGGATTCACGGACGACCGATGGCTCGGACCAACCGTGGAATCCTGCCTGGACCGCTATGCGTCGGAGGGCGTCCGCGAAGTTGTGCTGGACCCCATCGGGTTCGTCTGCGACCACGTGGAGATCCTGTACGACATCGATATTCTGTTCCGCCAATATGCCGCCGCGCGGGGCATTTCCCTGGTCCGTCCCGAATCCCTGAACGCTTCCGCCAAGTTCACCGCCGCGCTGGCCGAGGTCGCCAAGCGATGCCTTTAGGTGGGGCGGGCCTCCTGGGGTTTTGTCAACAATGCCTAACGTCGTGATCGTCGGCGGTGGCATCTCCGGCCTCTCCGCGGCCTACTACCTCGCTCGCGCCGGCGCGCCTTCCACCATTATCGAATCCCGCTCCCGCCTGGGCGGCGTCATCCAAACCGACTCCGTCGAAGGCTGCATTCTCGAAGCTGGGCCCGATAGCTTCCTCTCCGCCAAACCCGCCGCCCTCGAACTCATCCGCGAGCTCGGCCTCTCCGACCAGGTCATCGGTTCGAACGACCACCTCCGCAAGACCTACATCCGCAAAGGCGGCCGCCTCATCCCCATGCCCGACGGCCTGATGATGATGGTGCCCACCAAGATCCTGCCGCTCCTGACCACCCCCTTGCTCGGTTGGGGAACCAAGATCCGTATGGGCATGGAGTTGTTGCGCGCGCCCAAGCCCCGGGCCGGCGACGAGTCGGTGGCCGAGTTCATCGAAGAGCACTACGGCGCGGAAGCGGTGGACTATCTGGCCGAACCGCTGCTCTCCGGCATCTACGGCGGCAACCCCGGCGCATTGAGCGTCACCGCCGTGCTGCCGCGCTTCGTCGAGCTGGCGAATCGCCACGGCAGCCTCACGCGCGGCGTGCTGGTGGAGCGCGCCAAAGCCGCGCACGCCCATCCGAACGGCGCTCCGGCCCCGCTGTTCCGCACGCTCAAAGGCGGGCTCGGCCAACTGGTTCGCGCCGTTGCCGCCTCCTTCGGCGGCAAGGTGGAAGTGCGCCAGGCGCGAGCCGAGGCTGTCGAGCGCCGCGGCGCCGGCTTCCGCGTCCGCATTGCCGGCGATTGGCTCGAGACCGGCCGCCTGGTGTTGGCTTGCGAGGCGCACAGCGGCGCCCAATTGCTCGGCTCCGTGGATGCGCGGCTCGCCGAACTGCTCGCGGCCGTCCCGTACAGTTCCTCGATGACCGTGGCGCTGGGCTACGATGCCGCGGATTTCGGCCGCCCGCCCGACGGCTTCGGGTTTCTCGTCCCGCGAAAGGAACGCCGGCGGCTGGTCGCGTGTACCTGGGTAGGCACGAAATTCCCCTACCGGGTCCCCGAGGGCAAGGTCGTGGCGCGCTGTTTCCTGGGCGGAACCGACGACGCCGCCGCTCTCGACGAACCCGACGACGCCATCGTTGCTTCCGTGCTCGCCGAATTGCGGGAGATCGCCGGAGTCCGTGCGCAGCCGCTTTTCACGCGCATCGCGCGCTGGCCGAAATCCATGGCGCAATACGCCGTGGGCCACCCGCAACGCTTGGCGGAAATCGAGGCGCGCACCGCCGCCATCCCCGGATTGTTCCTGGCCGGCAACGCCTACACCGGCATCGGCATCCCCGATTGCATCCGTATGGGCCGGGCGGCGGCGGAGAAAATCCTCGCGGGATGATCCTGGAACAGCGTCGGAACCGCCACCGGCCTACCGATAGGCGATTTCTTCCTGTGTGATGCCGAGCTCAGCCAGAACCTGCTCATGCGGAATTGGGCTATTATGTTTGAGCCACTCGCGGGCTTCGCCGAGAGCCTGCGCATCTTCCGCGGTGAGCGGCTCCTCGTCCACCGGAGCGTTGGCGATGGCGCTCGATACCGGATCCAACATCACCTGAAGCAAGCCGCGCACAGCTTGGACTTGGCTGGGCGCAAGCCGGTCCACCAGCTCGTGAATCCGTTGTCTATCGTGCGTGGGACCGCTGGCCATGAATGACCGTTAACACCTTCGCCTACGGGCATTATACCGCTACAGATGCTCTTCTCGTCCGCGCCGCATGCCGCCGAAATCGGGTTACCATTAAGGTGCCGATGCTCGAAGATACGCGCATCCCGCACCGTTGCGACCCTTGGCGCAAGCGCATGAGCCACACCGCCGAGACCCTGCGCCGCCTGGACGAGAGCCGCTTCCGCGCCCAGATTTCCAAAATCGAGGAGTGCCTGCGGGTGGATGCCAATTGGAACCTGGAGGCGGCGCTGGCCAGTTCGAAACGCCGCTGGTCCCCGCTTCAGCCGGCCTCGCGTTAGTCTTCCGCCACCGACCGCGCGGCCAGTTCGCCGAACAGCGGCAGCGCATAGGCCTGCTCATGGGCGGCCTTAACCATCATGAAGATCGACATGCCGAGCAACCCCAGTTCAACCAGGCCGTACAGTTGAACGTGCCCCAACGGCCAGGGCAGCGCCCGCAGAACCCACTGGTTCATCAGCGAGGCTACGAACAAGTACAGCCCCTGAAAAGCGTGGAAGCGTACGTCGCGATTGCCGCGGAACCGCTCGGCGGCCAGCACGACGATGGCGGCCACCCAGCCGATCCAGGGAATGTAACACAGGATGGACGCCGTCCGGGGACTCATGTTCCCCAGTTGTTCGCCGCCGGCCCCCGGCCTGGGGCCCGCAGCCGCGCCGCCCGTGTTCGGCTGGCCCGCGCCGCAACGGCCGCAAAAGCGGTCGGCCGGACCCACCGCGTTCCCGCATTGGCTACAGAACGGCATCTGTTACCTTTATACGTGATTCCGCGAACATCTGTTCCCCCAACGGGACCGTGC
>PLGA01000213.1:7115-9258 GCA_003139735.1 Bryobacterales bacterium
GGTTGGGCGTTCGACACCATGACCCAGCAGCTCTTCGTGCTGGGGCGCCGCGACGCCATACGCGACCTGCTGGGCCATGGCGCCACGGATGCTTCCATCAGCACGCAGGCCAGCTACGCCACGTCCATCTTCATGATCGGCTGGGCCTTGGGCGGCATGATCTTCGGCGTGTTGGGCGACCGGTTGGGCCGCGCCAAGACCATGACGATGACCATCCTGTTCTTCACGGTCTTCACCGGCCTGAGCGTTTTCGCCAGAGGCGTTTGGGACTTCAACGTCTACCGCTTCCTGTGCGGGCTGGGCGTGGGCGGCCAGTTTGGGATCGGCGTGGCCCTGGTTGCCGAGGAGATCCCCGCCCGTGCGCGGCCCTACGCGCTCGGCGCCGTACAGGCTTGCTCCAGCCTTGGGAACATGATTGCCGCGCTGACCGGCATTTTGGCCGGGCACATTGAGCAGGCCGGCATCATCGCCGGCGCCTGGCGTTACATGTTTCTGGCCGGCGCTCTGCCCGCCCCGCTGGCCCTGGTGGTCTTTCGGAAACTGAAAGAGCCGGAACAGTGGCTGAAGGCGCGCGCCCAGAAAAAGCAACTGGGGTCCTACCGCGAATTGCTTCTCGGCGACCCGCGTTGGCGGCGCAATGCCATCGCCGGCCTTTGTCTGGCCTTCGCCGGCGTGGTAGGCCTGTGGGGAATCGGCTTCTTCAGCTACGATCTGCTCCGCGCCCCGCTCGATAAGGCCTTCCGCGCCCAGGGCTTTACCGGCGCCGCCCTGGCCGGCAAGATCACCACCTGGGTCGGAATCACTTCCCTGTTGCAGAATACCGGCGCCTTTTTCGGCATTGAGGCCTTCACCTGGCTGACTCACCGCCTCAACCGCAAGAAGGCCTTCGCCATCAGCTTTGTGGCCGCCATGTTCATGACCGCCTACACCTTCTGGAACCTCAAGACCTTCACTGACATCTTCTGGATGGTCCCGTTGATGGGCTTCACCCAGCTCGCGCTCTTCGGAGGCTACGCCATCTACCTGCCGGAGCTGTTCCCCACGCGCCTGCGCAGCACCGGAACCAGCTTCTGCTATAACGTCGGACGCTTTGCGGCCGCATCCGGCCCGTTTACGCTCGGCCTCCTCACCAGCCGGGTCTTCGCCGGCCACGCCGAACCCATGCGCTACGCCGGCGTCGCCATGTCCCTGGTTTTCCTGGTTGGCCTGGCCGCCCTGCCGTTCCTCCCGGAAACCAAAGACCAGCCCCTGCCCGAATAGAAATCGTGGCGCAAGCCGCCAGGCTTGCTGAGCCGAGAGGAGTCGTCTCGGCTTTCCACCGCNNTGCGCCGCCAAGCCGGCCTTCACAGGGTTGTTCTCGATGTAAGCCCTGATTCGCTGGCCCTCCAGGAGGTCGCGCACCGAACATGGCTTAGGTTAACGCTTATTGGGCAGACCCCCGGGGCGCCGCTGCCAGCGCGAAGGTCAGCGTCAGCCCAGCCACTACTAAGCGGCTCATGACTACCTCCTCAATCCGGCCCGTATCGTCCAGTATATTTCCCCGGCAGTTTGTCAACGGGCGATTAGAGACAAACAGGTTCTTTCCTGCTGTTCACGGCGGCTGGCCGGCAGTATAATCCTCAGCGGGAGGCAAGATGTCCACCTTGTCCAAGAAGGTCTTGTTTTGGATGCCGCGCGCCCTATCCATCGCGTTCATCGCTTTTCTCAGCCTTTTTGCCCTGGATGTTTTCAACGAACAAGTCGGGTTCTGGCGGATCGTCCTGGCGTTGATCCTGCATCAGATTCCGGTATTCGTGTTGATCGCGGCCCTGGTACTGGCTTGGCGCTGGGAGTGGATCGGGGCGGCGCTCTACGCTGCCGCCGGCTTACTCTACGTCGTGTGGGTCGTGTCCATGTCGCGCCCCGTGCCCCCGGCAATCAGACTGATCTGGATTCTTACCATCGCGGGTCCTACCTTCGTCATCGCCGGATTGTTTCTTGCCAATTGGTTGAAACGGGCCGAGTTGCATAAGTCCGGTGGAGCGAGCTTTTAGCTTGCCACGTCGGCGTCCTTGCCGGCGTTCCTCCCGGAAACCAAGGACCAAGCCCCTGCCGGAATAGAAGTGTGGGGCAGACCCCCGCGGTGAACTAAACCGCTTTGCGG
>PLGA01000556.1 GCA_003139735.1 Bryobacterales bacterium
TACAACGGCCCAACCTCTGAGATCCGCGGCGTCATGGACAGCATCTGCGCCTTGCTGGTGGAATAGGTGGAGTAGGTGGGGCAGGCGATTCGCCTGCCCTCGGCGCTTCCACGCGCTCTGCTCCGACGTATCATTTCCGCGCCTATGCGTCTCAAGCCCCGTCAGGGGCGCGAGATAATAGCCCAGGGCATAAGCCCTGAGGAATAGGCGAGTACCGCGCTAAAATCTACCAATGGAAGACCACGGATTGCCTTGCCTGGAGATGCTCGAAGCCACGCCCGCTATTCTGCGCGCCCTGATGTGCGAGTTGTCCGAGGACGACGCGCGATGGAAGCCCGCGCCGGATCGCTTCTCGGTGGCCGAAGTTCTGGCGCACCTCTCGCACACCGAAGGCCACTGCTTTCGCATGCGCGTGGACCGCTTCGTGAGCGAAGAGCGTCCCGAGTTCGAACCCGACCACGCGCAACTTCACCTCAACCGCTATCGCGACGCCGATCCCGAAGAGGAATTCGCCCACTTCGAGGAACAGCGCGATACCAACCTCGAATACCTGCGCAGCCTGCCCGCCGCCGCCGGCCGCCGCGTCGCCTTCCACAAACAAGCCGGTGAGATCACCCTGGCCGAGATGCTGCACGCCTGGGCGCTGCACGATCTGGGCCACATCCGCCAGGTGGCCGAATTGGCCCGCGCCCGAAGATACCAGCCCGGCGCAGGCCCCCTGGGCAAGGAATACGTCCTGAAGCCGTGACCATCAAACGCCCCTGAAACGCGCTGTCCCTGAAACGCCCAGAAGCGCCCAGGAGCGGGTTCAAGGGAGCTTCGGAGTACCAATAACCGGGATCTCAAACTCTAGTGAATTAGAATGTACAGACCCTTTGCAGAAGTTCAAGAAAGAGATCGCCAGCAGATCGGGGTTCCTGAAGTACGCCCCGTGACATTCAAAGTGAGCGGCGATCCGATAGCGGCCCGCACTCAGTTTCACACCGTCTAAGTATCCCTCCGCAAGGTTGAGCCTTAGAACGTACGTTGCCCCCGTTGGGAGCGGAACTACGAAATCGTCCAACCTACCTGCTAGGACAAACCGCCTTGAATATCGCAATTCTCGCACCGAGCCTGATGGTTCTGTGAGGGTCAACTCAATCCCGTAAGGTTCTGCCACTATGCCATTGGCGAACAAATCGCCGAGGTTGAGGACCGTGTCCTTGGACCCGACATTTTGCAATGCCACGTAGAACTCGGCATCACGCGGCGCAGTAGCATCGGATGCTACTGCAGATATCGCCATTCGGAGTCCGTCGCTTGTCGGGCCCCATTGCTCGACATTAATTATGGGCTGGGCCGAGAGTGAACAGGATGCGAAGGAGGCCGCGAACAATGCCACGGCGATCACTGCGAAAGGCAGTTGCGTGCCCGTGCCCAGCCGCCTTAAACCGGTCTCGTGATCCCGCAGAGTTTGCAAAACGTCATTGATCGCGCCAGTCATCCTTCAGCCTCCCGCGCCCCTCAGACTCTGTCCGGTTCCGGATGCACCCAGGGTTGGCGGTACGGCCGCCGCAGCAGGCGGTTGGCTTCGTCGTCCTGCGCAACCTGCCCCTTCGCCTCGTCCCATGTCAGCGTCCGCCCCACCTTCAGCGCAATATTGCCAAGGATGCAGCAAGCCGTCGAGATGTAGCCCTGTTCGATATCCGCTACCGGCTTTCCGCGCGACGCGATAGCCGCCAGGAAATCCTTCATGTGATACCGGATGGCCGGGGCGCATTGCTTCTCCAGGCGCGGCTCGGTGTTGTCTTCGGGGTACTTGTCCAACTCGTAGGTTACGTCCTTGTGGATCGCCTGTCCTTGGCCCGTGGGCGTGAAGTCGTAACTGTAGACGCTGGCCTTGAGCGTGCCCTTATCGCCGTAGAGAGTTGCGCCCCAGGGATACTTCGGGTCCGGCGGCAGCCCCCAGTAGCGGTGCTGCCACACCACCTGCATGTCGCCGTAGTCGAAGACCACCGTCTGAGTGTCCGGGATGTTCGACTTCCTGCCCGGGTGAATCAGGATGCCGCCTGAAGAGCTGATCCTTTTAGGCCACCCCAAGTCCAGGAACCAGCGGGTCATGTCGAACATGTGTACGCCCATGTCTCCCAGGGTTCCATTGCCGTATTCCATGTAGGCGCGCCAGCCCATGGGGTGCTGTCCGCGCAAGTAGGGCCGCATGGGCGCGGGGCCGGTCCACATATCGTAATCGAGCGAAGCGGGCGGGTCCACTTCGGGTGGATCTTGGCCGCCGCCGCCGCTGTAGGAGTAAATCTCCACCAGAGCGACCTTGCCGAGTTTGCCTTCCTTGACGATGGCCTCCCGGGCCTCCACCAGGTGCGGCGTGCTGCGCCGCTGCAAGCCCACTTGCACCACCCGGGCGTGCTGGCGCGCCGCGGCCAGCATAGCTTGCCCTTCCACGACATCCACGCTGATGGGCTTCTGAACCCACACGTCGGCGCCAGATTGCACGGCGGCGATCATGGCCAGCGCGTGCCAATGGTCCGGTGTGGCCACCAGGCAGATGTCCAAGTCCTTCTCCTTGAGCATCTCCCGGTAATCGGCGAAGGTACGGGGCGTCTTCTTCGATGCCTGGCGCGTGGCCACCAGTTCGGCGGCCTGGGACAGCATCTGCTTGTCGACGTCGCACATGGAAACCACCTCGATGGGCGACACCTGGACCAGGCGCAACAGGTCGCACTTCCCGTACCATCCCGGCCCGATGATGCCCACGCGCTTCGGCTTTTGGCCGGCGAGGTCCTGCGCAAAGGCCGCGGCCGACATCCCCAGGCCCGCGCCGATGAATTGGCGGCGATTCATAGTCCATTCCCTCCCGCTTGCTATTGTTGCGTCCGCCATCGCGGATAAGTCAAGCCGCCAAGCAAACGAGTTTTTTCGCTCAATATTAAAGAAACCGTCATCGCCGGTGGCTCGTCCTAGGAGTAGAATTAATAAAGATTAACAAATGGTCTAGAGGACGTAGATATGGGACCATCCCGCATATTGTTCCTCTCCGGGCATCCGGACGATGCTCAACGGCTCTCGGAAATGGTGCAGTCTCTCCCACTGGCAGTTGACCATGCGGAGAATCTGCGCCAAGCGCGCATCCGGCTTCAACGCGAGGAGTACGAGGTGCTTCTTACCGAAGTCGCCCTGCCCGATGGCAACTGGTTGGACGCTTTGAGTCTGGCCCGTGAAGCCCCTCGCGACCCCGTACTGATTGTGACCGACCGCCAGGCGGACGCCCGCTTCTGGTCGCAGGCGTTGAACCTCGGGGCCTACGATCTGTTGGCACAACCTTTCTACGAACCCGAGGTGCGCCGCATTCTGGGCTACGCCTGTTCGCGGCGGCAGGTCCGGCAGTCCCGCACGGCTGCCGTGTAGCGTTCCGGCAAAGCGTCTGCCCCCTGGCTTCGGGCTTCCGCCTTATTGTTATACTGAAGGCGTCCCCCAAAACCAGGAGTTTTTTTAGACCATGTTCGATCTGTTCCGAAGCCGAGATAAAGCCGTCCGCATCCTCTTAGGAGCCATTTTGGTGGTCGTGTCGTTCTCCATGCTCACCTACCTGATCCCCAATTTCAACACCGGGAACAGCGACCCGTCGGACATGGTGGTTGCGCAGATCGGAAAAGACGCGCTGACCGTCCCGGAAGTGCAGACTTCCATTCAGCAGGCCATGCGCGGACGCCAGATCCCGCCATCCATTCTGCCCAGCTATATCCCCCAGATGGTGGACCAGTTGATTCTGCAGCGAGCCCTGGCCTACGAGGCGCAAGCTCTCGGCTTTCAGGTGACCGACGCGCAAGTAACCGACGCGATCCGCCAGACCATTCCGAGCCTCTTTCAGGACGGCAAGTTCGTGGGGAAGGACGCTTACGCCGCCATGCTCGCGCAGCAGGATCTCTCGATCGCACAGTTCGAGGACGACCTGAGACGCCAGTTGCTGCTGGGCCGTTTGCGCGCCGTAGCTCTGGAGGGGGTCGTCGTCACTCCCGCCGAGATCCAGGAGGAGTACGGAAAGAAGAACGACAAAATCAAGGTTGAGTGGGTCAAGCTCACCGCCGACAAGTATAAGAACGAGTCGCAGCCGTCCGCGGAAGATGTGCAGGCTTACTTCAAAGCCAACTCGGCGCGCTACCAGATCCCCGAGAAAAAGGATCTGACGTACTTGTTGGCAGATCCAGCCAAGATCGAGCAGAACTTGAACCCCTCCGACGCCGATCTGCTGAGCCTCTACAACCAGAACAAGGATGCATTCCGCGTGCCGGAGCGCGTGAGGGTGCAGCACATCCTGCTGAAGACCACGGGCAAGCCGCCGGCCGACGAGCCTAAGATCAAGGCCCAGGCGGACGATCTGCTCAAACAGATCCACGCCGGCGCGAGTTTCGCCGATCTGGCCAAGAAGTACTCCGAGGACGATTCCTCGGCCAAGAACCCCAAGAACCCAGGCGAGTTGGCCGACTGGGTGACCCGCGGACAGATGGCGAAGGAGTTCGAAGACGTGGCCTTCACCCTGAAGCCCGGCCAGGTAAGCGACGTCGTGAAGGCCCAGTACGGCTACCACATCGTCAAAGTGCTGGCGCACGAAGACGCCCACCTGCGCACGTTCGACGAGGCGAAAAGCGACCTGGCGGCGCAATGGAAGAAGCAGCGCGTCAGCGACATCATGCAGATCGTCGCCGATAAATCTCAGGCCGAATTGCAAAAGGACCCCCTGCATCCGGAGGCGGTGGCCGCCAGGTATTTCATGTCCGTGAACCGCGTCTCCGGCTACCAACCCGACCAGCCGCTGCCGGAAGTCGGATCGAATCCCGATTTCGCGCAAGCCGTGGGCGAGCTGAAAGCGGGCGACGTTTCCCAGGCCGTCGCCCTAACCGAGAACAGGATCGTGCTGGCCATCGTGACGGCCGTTACGCCCGCCCGGCCCGCCAAGCTGGAGGAAGTCGCGGATCAGGTGCGCCAGACCTTGATTCAGAGCCGCAGCGCGGCCGCATTGCAGAAGCATTCGCAGGATCTGTTCAACGCCGCCAAGTCCTCCGGCGACCTGGCTAAGGCGGCCAAGGCGGCGGGCCTGGAAATCAAGACCTCGGATGAATTCACGCGCAGCGGCACTGTGGAAGGCCTTGGCTCGGCCAGCTATCTGCAAGAGGCCTTTTCGCGTCCCGACGGAACCACCCTGGGACCGATCAGCGTTCCCGATGGCATGGTTGTGGCGCGCGTCATTCAACACATTCCGGCGGACATGTCGAAGCTTTCCGAGCAAGCCGCGTCCATTCGCGACGACGTGAGGAACCAAAAAGAGCGCGATCGGGAGACCCTCTTCGCGGAAGGCGTGCGCGACGCCCTGATCAAACAGGGTAAGATCAAAGTCCATCAGCCGGTGCTCAAGCGGCTCATTCAGAACTACAGCACGCAGAGCTAAGCCGGATGATCCACGCCTTCTTCGGTTTCCTTCGGTCGCTGACCGACCCGGTGCGCCTCGCCCAACTGCTGAACACGTTCCTTTCCGGATGGTTGGGGTACGCGATGTTGTTTGGAATCGTGTACTCGGAAACCGGACTCCTGGCGGGCTTCTTCTTTCCCGGCGATTCCCTGCTGTTCACGGTGGGAGCCGTGGCCGGCGCCGGGGAGGCGGGCGCCGCGCATTTGAACATCGTCGTGGTCAACCTGGTTCTGATGTCGGCGGCGATGCTGGGCGATTCCACCGGCTTCCTGTTGGGCCGCAAGACCGGCATGCGCATCTTCAGCCGTCCGGATTCGCGGCTGTTCAAACGGGAGTACGTGGCTCGCACCAAGAAATTCTACGAACGTTATGGCGGCAAGACCATTATCTACGCGCGCTTCATTCCCATCGTTCGCACGTTCGCCGCGTTTGTGGCCGGAGTGATGGAAATGCCCTACCTTCGCTTCCTCCCTTACAGCGTATGCGGTGGGATCGGGTGGGTCTTCCTGATGACCACGCTGGGCTACCAGTTAGGCTCCATCCCCTTCGTCAGGCGCAACTTCGACTACGCGATTCTGACGGTCATCTTCGTCTCCCTGATGCCCGCCTTCATCGAGACCGCCAAGGCCTGGCTGGGCCGTTCAGCGGACAAGGCCGACCAGCCCGGCCGCGAATAGCCGCTCGTCCACAGGCCCCAACCGAGCGGCCATTCCTGGGCCCAGCAGCGGCCGGTGCGCGATGTCGCACAGGTACTCGGGGATCGCCCACACGTCTTCCTCCGCCGTCATCCACTCGATGGAATCGAAGCGGAGCAGGTTCACCGGGCGCGAGTAGCGCCGCAGGGTTTTCTCCTTCTGGAGATTGAAATAATCTTCGAAGTACGACATGGCCAACTCGCGCAGCGTGCGGTAAACCGGCTCGCGGTAGCGCAACCCCGCGTAGTTGGAAGTGGCCACCGCCCCCCAATGCCCGCGCAGCCGGAAGATAGCCAGCACGTGATCGTCGTCCCGAACCGCTTCCAAGTCCAGCAGCAGCGGCGGATAGCCCAGCATGCGCAAGGCTGCCGCGCCGAACAGAGCGCCCTCCATGCAATGTCCGGTCCGGTCCCGCATAACCCGTCGCGGCGAACGGCAGGTAGGCCCATCCAGCTCTTTGTTATAAACGATTTCGCAATCGAGGTAGCGCTGGATCTTCTCAGGCGTATTGAGACGGCGGAAAACCGCGCGCTCGGCGGAGCTGAAAACACCCGTTCCCGACCGCTCTTTACCCATCTCCCAGCGCCCTGTCCAACGCCTCCACGAAGAAATACTCTCCCCACATCACGGACTCACTCACCCCTAGCCCCTTATGTAAATGGTAAACGCCGCCCTTCAGAATGCCCTCCCACTCTGGATCGCCCGCCGCCAGGTATCGCTCGCACAACGTGCCCAGAATGCGCCGCGCGTTGTCCGCATAACCCTTCGCCTTCATGGCATCCCCGCCGATGTCCGCCAACTGCAGCAAGCCCGACGCCGCGATGGCCGCCGCCGACGTGTCCACCAGGCCCCGGCTCTCGGCGGGCGCATCGAAATCCCACGGCGGGACCCCATCGGCCGGGCAGTTGGCGACATAGAAATCCGCGCAAGCTTCCGCCGTCCGCAGGAAGCGCGCGTCGCGCGCGTGCCCGTACGCCGCGCCGAAACCGTAGAGCGCCCACGCCAGGCCGCGCGTCCAGCACGAATCTCCCCGAGATCCCTGTTGCGTGGTCTGCCGCAGAAATTCCCCCGTTTCCAGGTCGAACAGACCTTCGTGCGCGGTCGATCCGTCGCCGCGCACCAGCACGCGCCGCGTCGTCAGTGAGTGCCGCATGGCGATGTCGAGCAAGGCTTCGTCGCCGGTTTCCTGGGCCGCGCGGAAAATGATTCCCACGTTCATCATGATGTCGATGAACAGCGAATCCTCGGAGACGAACGAGCGCAGGTACGCGCCCTTCTCCCGGAATCGCAAGGCCAGGGTGCGGCCCGCCTGCGTCAGCACGGCCTCAAGAGCGGGGTCGCCGGTCATGGCGCGCCATCGGCCGTAGGTGGAGAGGAACAGGAATCCCAGGTCGTGAACCTCGCGGTCGAATTGGCGCGGCTCCAGGCGCCTGCTGTACCGTTCGGCGGGTTCGCGCCAGGAATTGTCGCCGCGGGATGCCAGAATCCACATGATGCCCGGCAGGAATCCGTCGCACCAGTGCGTCCATGCCGGAAGGTCGTGCCTCCAGCGCCCCCGGTCGGTGTACATCGGGTAGAAATCCGGGTCGCGCCGGACGAGAGCGCGCACCTTGCGGCCAGCGAAGTCCAGCGCCTCGCGGAAGAGACTATCGTCGGAACCTGTGCAGGTCGAGATCATAACCCCTCAAAAATAATGGCCACCGATGAACACAGATGAACACAGATAAGATACGAAAGAATTCCAGCTAAGGTACTTTCTTATCTGCGTTCATCCGCGTTCATCCGTGGCCCAAATGTCTTTTTCATAAAGTGCGCAGGTGGAAACCGCCGTCCACGTCCAGGACCTGACCGGCGCAGTAATCGAGCAGTCCGTCGACGATCGCGCGGACCACCTTCGCGACATCCTCCGGTTCGCCCATGCGGGCTTGCGGCAGCAACCCGCCCGCGATCCGCTCGTCGTAAGCCTTCTCCACCTTGGCGATCATATCCGTGCGAACGATGCCCGGCCGGATCTCGAACACCGGGATGCCATGCGGCGCAAGGCGCGCGGCGTAGAGCGCGGCCGCCATGCTCAGCCCCGCCTTGGACAGGCAATACTCTCCGCGGTTCACCGACGCGGCGTAAGCCGAAACCGATGTGACGAACACGATCCGCCCCGCGCCCCGCTCCAGCATCCACCGCGCCACAAGCTGCGTCAAGAAATACGGCCCTTTCAGATTGGCCGCGATCAGCGCGTCGAAGCTCTCCTCTTTCGCCTCCAGGATATCGCGACGCTCGGCCGGCCCCATGCCCGCATTGTTCACCAGCAGGTCGATCCGCCCCAGTTTCTTCCGCGTGAACTCCACCAGCGCGGCCCTGTCGGCGCCCGACGCGAGATCGCACGGAAAAATCAGCGCGCCCGTCTCCTCGCGCAGCCGCTCAGCCGAATCGAGCCGCGTCCGGTAGGTGGCCACCACCTGGTGCGTGCGCGCCAGCTCCGCCGCCACCGCCCGCCCGATGCCCCGGCTGCCGCCCGTAACCACGGCCACCGGCCGGACCGACGCCTCGCTCATGAAGCCCCCTTCCCGTAATCAGCAATACTGTAGCATCTCGACCGATAAGGCTGCCCGAATCCGTTTCCGATTCCGGCCGTGCAGGAATCCTGTACAATACAGGCAGGTGGCTCGTGGCAACGGAAACCACATATACAAGCCTGCGTGAAAACCTGGCCAGCGTTTTGGATCAAGTCGTGGACCAGCGGCAAACAATCGTCGTGCGGCGTAGAGGCTCGCGAGACGTTGCCCTCATTCCGGCCGACGAGCTTGCCGGGCTGATCGAGACCGCTCACCTGCTCCGTTCCCCGCGGAACGCCCGGCGTTTGCTGTCGGCCTTGCATCGGGCAGGCCGGCGCAGCCTGAAATCGGAAAGCGTCGCCCAATTGCGTAGCGAGATCCTCGGTGAAGCGGGACGCTAAGCGGTTCGCCATCTTTCATTCCGAGTTCAGAGAGGATCTGCGGTATTGGGTCAAGACCGACCGGAGCACCGCGATTCGAGTCCTCGATCTGGTCGAAGCCGTGCTGCGCGACCCGTTTCAAGGAGCCGGCAAGCCGGAGCCGCTCCGATACCTGCTGGCAGGTTGCTGGTCGAGGCGCATCACGCAGGAGCACCGCCTGGTATACACGGTAAGCGACGAGCGCATCGATTTTCTTCAGGCCCGCTACCACTATTGATTCGGCTCCGGGCGCGTTCCGGACCCGTTCCGCCGGCCAGGAAAGGCCGCGTCGTGGAAAAATGGGGAGCCGCAAACGCGCCGTCCTACACTCTGGTATTCCGCAACACGGGCATCCTGTCAACGGGCCTCGCAATCGCGAACGTGGCCCCGCACGCGACCAGCGTCAGCGCGATCGCGCTCGCGTATCGCAGCGCAGACTCGGCGGCCACGGCCGAAGTGTAAACGTGCTATCGGTAGAGGCATGGTCCGAGGGGTGATGTCACCATTTACGCCGGAACGAACGCGCAGGGGCGTCGATCCGAGACGGCTGCTCCTCGCCGTGGCAATTGTGATTGGCTGCGCTCTTGGGGTGGTTGTGAACGTTCATCTCGCTTTCGGCGCGGGCAAAGGAGGCATGGACCTCAACCAGTTCTATGCCGCGAGTCGGCTCGCTGGCACAGGCCATCTTTACGACTCGGGCGCATTGCGCGCGCTGGAGGAGGAGAACGGTCCGTCGATCCATAGCGGCCGGTTACCAATAGTCTCGTACGGCGTAAAGGCCATCAGCTGGATGCCTTTCCCGCTGGCGCTCCTTGTGTGGCGGACCGCAAGCGTCGCGGCGTTGCTCATTGTATGCGCCGTCTGGCCCGGAGCAAGTCGACTCGGTCTACTGGTCGCGCTCTCGTGGTCCACGCCGGCAATCTACCTCATCAGCCTGGGTCAGGACGTGGCCTTTTGGCTGCTCTTCTTTGCTCTCGGGGTCAAGTTGCTGGACCGCGGGTATGCGCGACTGGCAGGCGTCGCTTTCGCTTTGTGCCTTTGCAAGTATCATCTGGCGGTGGGGATACCGATCATGCTCATCGCTCAGAAGCGCTGGAAGACCCTTACGACGGGTGGGGTGGTGACATTGGCATTGCTCGGCACGAGCTTCGTTATCGAGGGGTCGTCCTGGCCGTTTGGTTATGTGCGAACCCTCTCGTCCCCGGACTTCTCGCCCGGAATCGACTTGATGCCCAACCTGCGCGGGCTGGCTTCGAGGTCGCCCCACGCGACCATGGTTGAACTTGTCGCCGCAACAGGGGTTGTTGTGCTACTGTGGCTCGCCTGCCGTCGCATATCGAGCGTCGGCGTCGCCGGCGCAGCGGCTGCCAGTTGTGGGCTAATCCTAGGGCACCATGGCTACATCCAAGACTGCACGATTCTAATCCCTCTGGCGGTCTTGACGATCCAATCGCGACAGACAGCCTTGTGGCTGCGGGCTTTGGGGTTGGTGCTCGTAACGCCGGCACTTTCGCTGCTGCTCGTCATGGGCGCGCCGTTAGTGGGGCAAACACTGCTGATCGGGTTCGTAGCGCTAACTCTTGCTCGCGCGTCGATTCTGGCCAATCCCGAGGGTTCGGAGAAGGCGTCAGGCCTTCAAGAGGGCTGATCGACTTCTCTCTTGGCGCCCCCCAAACGGATAGCAGTTCCGGGCTAAATTGATGCCGGATACGTGGTTCTCGTAGAATGACTTTCGGCCGTTGTCGGCAGCGGATCCGGGGGAGCGCGACGCAGCCCCGACATTCGCAGCTGCGAACCCAACGGCAGAGCCCGCTGGTGCTGCGCCTCCCCGCCAATGCAAGCTTGACGGGCTTGGCGCCACACGCTAGCCTGACAATAGGCTCGCCCATGGGTTGTATCCAGTCGGATTCATTCGCGCAATCATCGTCGCCGATCCATGCGCAGGCGGGCCGGATGGAGGCTCGGTTTTGATTCTTCTGCTTTTCGGACCGCCCGGATGCGGCAAAGGTACGCAAGCTGTCTTTCTTGCGGAGCGTTTTCACATTCCCGCCATCTCCACGGGGGAAATGTTCCGGGCCGAAGTGAAGGCCGGCACGGAACTCGGCAGGACGGCAAGCGCCATCATGGCCGCCGGCGGGCTGATCACCGATGAGATCACCAACGCCATTGTGGCCAGCCGCATCTCGCAGCCGGATTGCGCCAGTGGTTTCCTGCTCGATGGCTATCCGCGCACCGTCCCCCAGGCGCAGTATTTCGGCCGCCTGTTGCGCGAGAGGGGGTTGCCTGAGCCGGTGGTCCTTCACATCGACGTGAACGAGGCATTGCTGGTGGCGCGCCTCACGTCGCGCCGGCAGTGCCCGGCCTGCGGGCGCATTTACAACCTGCTCTCCCAACCCCCTCGGGTGGCGGGCCGATGCGATGTCGATGGCGCGGAATTGATCGCGCGCGCCGACGACCAGGAAGCCACCATTCGCCAGCGGCTCAAGGCGTACCACGAACTGACCGGCCCGATCCTCCAATGGTATGGAGAATCCGTAGTCCACAAAGTGGATGGCGGACGCGCGCCGGACCTGGTGGCGAAAGATATCGAGTGCGCGGTGCTCGAAGCGACCGTTCCAAGCGCCACGTAGGCCCGGCGGTCTACTTTCCCGCGGGGCCTGGCGTTCCCGGGAACGCCGGATTGGGGAACTGGACCTTGGCGGCGGCGGTGCTCTGCTCCAGCCACTGGGTGTACCGTTGTCCCCGGATGGCCATGATGATCTCGGCTTGGGCCTGACTCATCGAGACATAGCTCACTTCTTCGGCGCGTAACAGATAGTACCCGTTCGGCTGGCGTATGGGTTCGCTCACTTCGCCCTGCTTCAGGGAGAAGACCGCCCCGGCGAGCGCATCCGGAATGTTGTCCTTCTTGTGGAAGGTGGCGAAATCGCCGTCCTTACCCCGCGAGGTCTGGTCGTCGGAGCGCCCTTTCACGAGCTTCACGAAATCTGCCCCCGCGCGAATCTGCGCCAGCAACTTGTCCGCTTCCTCTTTGGCCTGCGCGTCGGTGCGGGGTGGTTTGCCGGCCGGCGTCGCATCGCCGAACGCAAGGTACAGCGCTTTCACCCTGACCTGCTTATATTGCTCCTTGTTGGCTTCGTAATACTTCGCGATATCGCCGGCGTCGACATCCACGGTATTCAATTTCGAGTTCATCATGGCCTGCCCCATGGTCAGCGTGCGGCTGACCTCCAGTTGCTCCTTCGTTGGGCTGATCTGGTCCAGTTTTTCGGTCTCCGCCATCCGCGCCAGTTTTCGCATGCCCGCCCACCACTGGACGGTAGATGCCGCGTTCGCGACGGCCATTTGCTGGCTTTGCGGCGGCAGAACCGACACGATCCTCTTGAGATCTCCCATGGTGAACTGCGTGCCATCGTCAAACACCGCAATTACCGCATCGTTCGGGAGATCGGGGAGTTTGGGGCCGGCCGGGGCAGCCGTTTGCGGCGCCGATGCCGCTTCGGCCGCCAGGCGGCGCAGACGTTCCGCCTGGTTTTCAGCGGCAGGCGGCGTGGTTTGCGCCCATGCGGCGCCAAGGCAAACTAACAGGGCAAGAGCGGAGGCTTTCATGGTAGGCGATTCAAGTTTTCCCCCAGTTTATCATGCGGCGCCGTGAGTCCTTGAAACCGCGAAAAGTGTGCGAACGTCCCTGTTACAGACTCCATGATGAGATTCGTCCAGGTTCTGCTCGCTTGCGCCGCGCTGGTTTCCCTCCAGGCCGCGGAAACGCCCGCGGACCGCGGGAAGCGGTTGGTGAACGAAGCCCTGCAAGCGCTTGGAGGCGACGCCTTCTCGCACATGCGGGATCGCCTCGAAAGCGGCCGGGTTTTTACCTTCTACCGGTCGGAAATCACCGGACTTTCGCTCGCCAAAATCTATACGCGATATGCGTCCGCGCCGGCGTCCGGCAAGCTGCGGCTGCGCGAGCGCGAGTCCTTTCTGAGCCAGTCCCCCGGGCGGCCTGAAACCAGCGCCGTGCTGTTCACCGAGGATGGCGCCTGGGATCTCACCTATCGCGGCGCCCAGCCGCTCGACGACCAGCGCTACCAGACTTTCCTGGACACAACCGAGCGGAACATTTTCTACATCCTGCGCTGCCGGCTGAGCGAGCCGGGGCTGGAGTTCTACTGGCAAAGCACGGACGTGTTCGAGAACCATCCCGTGGAGATCGTGGACATTACCGACGCCGCCAATCAGACCGTGACGGTCACCTTCGACCAGGACACCAAGCTGCCCATGCGGCAGGTCTACCGGCGCCGCAACCCCCAGTTTAAGGACTTCGACACGGAGGTGACGATGTTCGCCAATTACCACGCCGCCGGCCACGGCGTCGAATGGCCCACCAACATCCGGCGCGAACGCAACGGCGACAAGATCTTCGAGATGTACTCGGATACGGTGGAGGTCGACAAGAACCTCACCGACGACCTGTTCAGCATCCCGGTCAAAATGAAAGTCCTGCCCAAACCGAAGTAGCGGCTTAGGTGGGGCAGGCGGCCCCACAAACTACGTGGGCGCCCCGCCTGCCAAGCCTGCGTTCGCTTCCTCAATCTGGGCATCGGTCTTTTCCTGACGCGCCTGCGTCTGTCATGATAGGTGATTAGGAGACCCGTTGAACTTTCACGTTCCGCTTGCCCTCTTCCTTCAAGTGAATCTCTGGGATATGGCCCAGCAAAGCGGCCCGGTCGGGATGCTTGTGCTGGGGGTCCTGCTGTGCTTTTCCATTTATTCCTGGACCGTGATCTTCGCCAAGTGGCGCACGTTCCGCGGCGGGCGCAGGGCCAACGCGCGCTTCCTGCGCGCCTTTCGGAAGGCCAACGGCCTGGAAGCCGTCATGGTGGCCAGCGAGCAGTATCGCCCCTCGCCGCTGGTAACGGTCTTCGATTTCGGCTATGAGGAGATCGAGCGTCAGGTCAAGGCGCGCGGAAAGGTGACGAACCGTACGTCGCTCGAGCGCAGCCTGCAACTCGGCATCAGCGAGGAACTCGCCAAGTTGGAACGCAACATGAATTGGCTGGCGACCACCGCCTCGGTGTCTCCATTCATCGGCCTGTTGGGTACGGTCATGGGAATCATCCGCGAGTTTCAGGAGCTGAGCCAAACGGGCAGCACCAGTTTGCGGACGGTGGGGCCCGGCATCGGGGAAGCGCTGATTGCCACGGCGGTAGGCCTTTTTGCGGCCATCCCGGCGGCTATTTTCTATAACCTCTTCGGCAACACCATCCGCGAAGTGGGCGCGCGCATGGACGATTTCGCGCTCGAGTTCCTGAACCTGACCGAGCGCAGCTTCGGAGACTAACGCCATGTCGATCTCCCTCAACGGCGGCGGATCGGGTTCGCGCAGGCGCGGCGGCGCCAGCCTTTCGGAAATCAACGTCACGCCCTTTGTGGACGTGGTGCTGGTGCTGCTCATTATCTTCATGCTCACGGCCCAGGTGATGGAGTTCGGCATTGAGGTGGACGTGCCCAAAGTGCGCATGGTGAAGGACACCGCGCAGCAAATGCCGGTGGTGACCATCACCAAGGAGGGCAGCGTCACGCTCAATGGAAAACCCGTGAACATCAACGATCTGGCGGCGGTGATTCACCAGAACTTCGCCAAGACCAACGGGGTTTACGTACGGGCGGATAAGGATGTAGTCTGGGACATCGTCGCCCAGGTGACCGCCGTGCTGGGCCATGCCAAGTTCCAGGTGAATTTTGTGACCAAACCGGAGGACACGGCAGCCAGGGGCCAAAGGCGATGAATTCGCACGCCGACATTCTGGATCGGCCGGAACGCGTGTGGGGATCGTTCTGGGGTTCGGTGGCGCTGCATCTGTCCGTGGCCGCCGCGGTACTTCTGGCCACCTGGATACAAGCCCGCCACCCTCACGAAAACTGGGGCGACATCCACGGCGGCGGCATCGGATCGGTGGCCGTCAACGTGGTGGCGCGGATTCCGCTGCCGACCGAAAGCGGGCCGGTCAACCCGGTGGCCAACGATACCGAATCGCGAGCGCCGGAACCGCCCGCCAAGGTGAAGCCGCAGCCCAAAGTCGAAGCGCCGGAACCGGACGCCATCCCCATCTTCAGCCGCAACGCGCGGTCCAGACCCTCCCCGGCGGCCTCGGCCCCCAACAAGTTCCGTGAGCGCCAGGAGGACCTGCCAAACCAGGTTTATAGCCAATCGGGACAACACATGGTTTCCCCCATGATCGGAATGACCGGCGGCGGCGGCGTCAGCATGGGAAACAACTCGCCGTTCGGCACGCAATTCGGGGCTTATTCCGACATGGTGAAGAACAAGGTGCAGCGCGGCTGGAAGACCAGCGATATCGACCCGCGGGTCCAGACGCCCAATGAGGTGATCGTGACGTTCACCATTAATCGCGACGGGTCGGTGCCTTCGCGATCGGTGAGGATCGTGCAATCGAGCGGTAATCGGGCGCTGGACGCCTCGGCGGAGCGCGCTGTCCTGGATGCCGCGCCGTTCACACCTTTGCCGCAGCAGTTCACCCGCGATTCCGCGGATATCGAGTTCCATTTTGCGAGGCGTTGATATGAAAAGGCTTGTCTGGTTGGTGGCCGCGCCGGCCGCGGCGTTGATGGCGCTAATGGCCCAGGACGCGACGCTCAGAATACAGCAGGGCCTGCAGCCGGCGTTGGCCGTTCCCGATTTGCGCGGCGACGCCCAGGCGCAGCCGTTCATGCGCGCGTTCAACGACACGCTGTGGAGCGACGTGCTAGGTTCCGGGTACTTTAAGATGGTCGACAAGACCCTGTATCCGAAAGCCAATCCGCAGCAAGCCTCGGATTGGCGCCAGACGCCGCCGTCCCAGAGCGGCGGCGGCCTGTCGATGACGGATTGGTCGTCGCCGCCGGTCTCGGCGAACCACGTCGCCTTCGGATACACGGCCGTGCAGAATGGCGTGCTGGTGCTTTACGGCTGGTTGTACGACCTGAGCCGGGGCGCGCAGACCATCGGCGCGCGCTATGTGGCGTCGAGCGTGGACGAAGCCGGCGCGCGCCAGGTGGCGCACCTGTTCGCGGCCGACATTATCGCCCAGTTCGGCGGCAAATCTCTCATGGGCACCCACATCTATTTCACTTCCGCCCGGACCGGCCACAAAGAAATCTGGAT
>PLGA01000170.1 GCA_003139735.1 Bryobacterales bacterium
CGGGCTGGGCCTGGACCGTGCGATTCTGCCGCGGTGTTACGAATCGAGCGAAGTCACGGGCAAAATTACGGCGCGGATCGCCGAATTGACGGGCCTCGCGGCCGGCACGCCGGTGGTGGGCGGCGGCGGCGACCAGGCATCGAGCGCCGTGGGCAACGGCATCGTGGAAGCGGGCATTGTTTCCTGCACGCTGGGCACTTCCGGCGTGGTGTTCGCGCACATGGAGGACGTGGCGTACGATCCCGCGGGCCGCGTCCACACGTTCTGCCACGCCGTGCGCGGCAAATGGCACGTGATGGGCGTGACGCAGGGGGCCGGCCTGAGCTTGCAATGGTTCCGCAACCAGTTGGCGCCCGGCGCGGCCTATGACGCGCTGACCGCCGAGGCGGCCGGATCGCCCGCTGGATCCCAGGGCCTTTTCTGGCTGCCCTACCTGATGGGCGAGCGCACGCCGCACCTGGACGCGCTGGCGCGCGGCGGCTGGATCGGTCTGACGAACAAGCACAAGCGCGCGGATTTGATTCGCGCCGTGATCGAGGGCGTCTCCTACAGCCAGCGCGACTGTCTGGACATTATCGAGGGTCTGGGCGTGACGGTGAATTCCGTGCGCGCATCCGGCGGCGGCGCACAGAGCCCCTTCTGGCGGCAACTGCTGGCATCCATCCTGAATAAACGGGTGGTGACGCTCGAGACCCAGGAAGGCTCGGCCTACGGCGCGGCGCTGCTGGCGCTGGCAGGCTCCGGCGAGTACGCTTCGACGCAGGAAGTCTGCCGCGCCGCCATCCGCGAAACCGATTCCGTCTCCCCGAATGCGGCGGACGCGGCGCTTTATGAGAGGGGACACAAGGTTTATCAGTCGCTTTATCCGGCGCTGAAGCCGGTGTATCGGGAGATCGCGGCGCTGTAGGGGGCGCGACCGGCGTCAGCGGGTTTTCTGCACGACAGCGATGGCTTTTGCGAGATCCTCCGGAGTTCGAATCACCAGCGTCGAGCCCTTCAGGGACGCCATGGCCGCGTTGATAATGTCAGTAGCCGGCGGGCGAGGGAGAGGGAGAGAAGGAACGGTCTTCCGGACCGGTGCGGCGGTTTGGGGCCCGGTAGTTCCCTGGGCCTGGCCGTCAGTGTACACGTAAGTGGGGGACGATGGGACGACCCCGATGGCCGGCCGCGAAAAATGCGGACGGCGCTCGTATTGCAGTTGCAGATAAAAAAATCGGGCGGCGGCGCTTGGATTAAGCATGCCTTCCGGGAACTGTCCGCCGTGCCGGGACAGCGGGCCGAGCAGAATGACGGTCGGGGCCGGCGCGGGACCTCGCACTTCCCGGTTAATCAGGCCGGCCAGGAAATCGATGTAGCCTGAGGGCTTCTCGAGGACCGAGACATCCACCGAGGCGAGTTGTAGTGAACCGAGGGCCTTGAAGGCCTCGCGCATTGCATCCGCGGAAAAGCCGTCGCGGCGAAAGATCTCTTCCTGTTTGTCAAGATTGAAGATCACCAGCCGGACGGATGAGGCGGGAAGACGGCCCACTACGGCGCCGAGGATAAGCGTCAAGATGTTGCGGTCGTGGGGGCTGAGGCCGTCGCTAAGGGGAGCTACTGGGGCGGCGTCGAGGAGGACGGTGATCGGGGGGCCGCTGCGGGCGGGTTCCCGATCACCGGTGAGGGGGCTTGCGGCTTCGCGGACCGCGAACGGCGGTAGGGCAAGCTGGGTGTCGCCCTGGCCGTGGGCGAGCGAAGCACTGACGGGCCACTCTTTCTTGCAGGAGCCGCCCAGCCCGTCGTAGAGAGTGGACTCCACCGTATAGGATCCCCGCCCGAGCAAGTAAGCGCCGGAGACTTGAATGGTGACCCCGGCCGTGGTGACGACGTCAGCTCTGGTGCGGGCAAAAAACCAGTAGGGCTTGCCCGATCCGTCCTTGGGGGTGACCCTAGTCACGACCATCCAGACGTGTTTGCCGGCCTGGTACTGGTCGGCTCGCAGGCGGAAAATGTAGCCGGCGTTGAAGTGGAGGCTAAAATCAAGGTCGGGTGCGACGGGCGAGAAACCGCAACGGAGCGTGTGGCCCGCGGGGCCCTGGGGGATTCCGCCGAGCAGGGCCGGAATCTGGCCCGGGTCAATCGGGCTTTGGGCGCACGCGCAGGCGGCGAACATCGCCGCCAGGAGCGACCAGCGCATAGCTTCACTATACTCCTTCAGGCCATCGCCAGAATCTTGTCCAGCGCTGCGGAGACGGCTTTCAACTGGTCGGACTGGCGCGGGTCGCGGCCGATCTCGGGCGAAATGAAGCCGTGGTAGCCGGTTTTGACGAAGGCGGCCATCACGGCCGGCCAATTTACATCGCCTTCCAGAAGGTCGGCGAAGCGAGCCGGTTGGGCGCCGGCGGCAAGTTTGAAGTCCTTGAAGTGAACCCGCTTGATGCGCTGGCCCAGGGTGAGAATCCAGTCTTCCGGATAGCCGTACTGCATGACATTGCCCACGTCGAAGTGCGTCCCCACCCACGGGCTATGGAACTGGTCGACGAAAGAGCGCATTTCAAGCGGGCTCAGCAGGAACTTGTTCCAGACGTTTTCAGGATTCAGGAAGACTTTGGCGCGTTCCGCATCGGGAACCAGCTTGGTCAACTCGGCGGTGAAGCGGTCCCAGGTTTCCTCGGAACCGACCTCCAGTTTGGCGCCGCTTCCGAGCCGCACGGCATAGAGGAGGAGCGCGCCGCAGTTCAGGTCCGAGGCGATGGAGATGGCTCGGCGAATGGCGTCCACGCCGCGAGCCCGGACGGCCGGATCGGGCGCATTGAGCGGATTCTGGTGCAGGGGATCGGAAACCCAAAGCGTGGCGATTTGGATGCCGGCCTTGGCGGCTGCGTCGGCCATGCGGCGTGCGTCGTCGCGGCCGATGTCGAGCGGGAGATCGTTTCCAATGGCGATTTCGATGGCGTCGAAGCCCGCCGATTTGGCCTGGGCGAAGCAATCGGCGCGGGGCATTTCCTTGGGGAAGATGATGGAGCAGATGCCTTTGGTGAAGCGGGGGCCGGACTGCGCACGGGCGGAAAATGCGGCGGCCGCCAGAGGCACGGCAAGCAGTTCACGACGTGTCATGACGGCAGTATCGCAGAATGCGGGGCGCGTGGGAAGCGGATTACAACCGGCGCAAGAAAGAAGGCAGGCGGGCCCACAAATGCTGTGGGCGCCCCGGCCCGCCCCACTACGTGAACTGCCAGCCTTTGCGGAACTTCGGCTTCAGCAGGGCGTTGGCCTCGTTGTTGTTGGTGAACCGTTTGGCCTGCGCATCCCACTCCAGTTTGCCTTCCACGCGCATGGCGATCGTGCCCAGCAACATCCATTGCACGAATCGGCCCGAGACGCTGAAGTTGGAGCACGCCGGCTCGCCGCCCTTCGCGGCGCGGATCCAATCGCGGTAATGGCTCTCGACCCAATCGTTCCCCGTGATGGGGCAGCGGGGCAGCACCTGCGGCGGCATCCGGTAGTCACTCATCTTCGATGCCGGAACCAGGCGCGTGTGCTCGCCGTAGCAGCCGGTGGTGACCACGCCTTTGTCGCCGATGAATAGGCTGCCGTTGATGTCCTTGTCGCCCAACTGCTCGCCTTCGGGAACGCCTGGGAAAGTGAACTGGGCTTTCAGACTGTCGTGCCAGAAGAGCTTCACGGGCGGCATGGCGCCGCGGGCGGGGAAGTCAAAGCGTAGGACGGTCTGAGCCGGGAACGTGTACTGGGACTTGCCCTCCAGTTTGGTGCACTCGACGCTGGTGGGGCTGGTAAGCCGCATGGCCATGTTGGGCGCGCCGAGGATGTGGCAAGCCATGTCGCCGACGGCGCCGCATCCGAATTCGGGGTAGGCGCGCCAGATAATGGGCAGATAGTCCGGGCTGTAAGGCCGGGGCGCGACGTCCCCGAGCCACATATCCCAATCGAGCGTGGCTGGCGCCGTGCCGGGCTTGGGCGCGACGTCCGGACCTTGCGGCCAGTAGTGTCCAGGACGGTCGGTCCAGGCGTGGACCTCGGTTACGTTGCCGATTTCGCCGCTCCAGATAATCTCGCAGCATTCGCGCGTACCGGGCTGCGAATAGCCCTGGTTGCCCATCTGCGTGGCAACGCCGTACTTCTCGGCCGCCTCGGTCAATTGCTGCGCTTCCCACACCGTGCGGGTCAGCGGCTTCTGACAGTACACGTGCTTGCCGCGCTCCATGGCCCACATGGCGGCGGTGGCGTGCATGTGGTCCGGGCAGGAGACCAGCACGGCGTCGATGTTGGCGGTCTCTTTGTCGAACATGCGGCGGAAATCCGTGTACTTCGGAGCATTGGGATGCGCGGCGAAGGTCTTGGCGGCGCGCTTGGCGTCGGGGTCGGTCAGGGCGACGATGTTCTCGCTGACGCAGCCCGCGATGTCGCTTTCGCCTTTGCCGCCCGCGCCGATGGCGGCGATGTTGAGTTTCTCATTGGGAGACTTGAATCCCGCCGCCTTCAACGAAGCCACGCTGCCGAAGCCCACCGCCGGCGCCGCACCCGCCAGCAGAGTACCATAGAAGAAGAACCGTCTGGAAATGCCTTCCTGCGCCATACAACACCTCCGCGTGTTTTATCGTATCAGACCTCGGACTCCGTTTCCGTACGGAGATTTTATTGCATCCATGACGCAAACATGGTAATCTCTATAGGAAATAGGAGATTGTTGCTGTGACCGCTGGGACCCAGGAAGATACCCTTAGCCGGGAGCAGTTCGAAAAGGAACACGATCGTCTGGTTCGGGAGGAAATCGAGACCTTTCGGCAAAGGTCTGAGTCCTTCCTGGTCGGCGAAATCACGGAAGACCAGTTTCGTCCCTTCCGCCTGAAGCACGGCATCTACGGGCAGCGGCAGGCCGGCGTGCAGATGGTGCGGTGCAAGATCCCCGGGGGACTGCTGACGGCGGCGCAAGTGGAGCAGTTGGCCGTGATCGCCGAGGATTTCGGCGGCGGCAAGGGGCACATCACCACCCGGCAGAATATTCAGTATCACTTCGTGGCGCTGCGCAACGTGCCGGCCCTCATGCACCGGCTGGCGGACGTGGGACTTACCAATCGCGAAGCCTGTTACAACACCGTGCGCAACGTGACCGTGTGCCCGTGGTCCGGCATCGCGCGCGATGAGGTTTTCGATGTGCGTCCCTACGCTCAGAAGCTGGCGTACGCTTTTCTGCGGAAGGATCTGACCAGCAACCTTCCGCGCAAGTTCAAGTTCGCCTTCGACGGCTGCCGGGGCCGCGATTGCATCGCCGGCGCGATCAACGATGTGGGCCTGCGCGCGGCGATTCAAGACGGGCGCCGGGGCTTCCGTATGGTGGTGGGCGGCGGCTTGGGTCCGATGCCCAGGGAAGCTCAATTGCTCGACGAGTTCGTCCCCGAGGATCGCCTGATGAACAAGTGCGAGGCGGTGGTCCGCGTGTTCAACCGGCACGGAAATCGCGCCAACAAGAATCTGGCGCGCTTTAAGTTCGTGCTGCGCGAGCGGGGATTCGCGTGGGTCCAGGAGCAAATCGAAAAGGAGTACCAGGATATTCTGGCTAACGGCGGCATCGCCTGGCCGGAGATGGTTCCGGAAGGTTTTGGGGGCTACCGGTCGAATCCGCGGCCGCTGGGCGCGGGAGCGCTGCTGCCCATGGCGGAACGGCAGAGCACGGGCGACGCGGAATACGACGCGTGGTTCGAAACCAACGTGGTGGAGCAGCGGCAGGCGGGCTATGCGGCGGTGGTGGTGCGGGTGGACCAGGGCAATTTGTCGGCCGCCCAGTTGCGTGGCTTGGCAAGCGTCGCGTCCCAGATGGGCGATGGCATGGCGCGCGTCTCCATCGATCAGAACATGGTGCTGGCCTTCATTCCGCTGGCGAGTTTGCCGCGGGTCTACGCGGCGCTCGGCGAAGTGGGCTTGGCTGGGTCGGGCGCGCGGCAAATCGAGGACGTGACTACCTGCCCCGGCGCGTATTCGTGCAACCTGGGGATCACCAAGGCGATGAGCCTCGGGGCGGCGCTGCAAGAGACCGTGCGGGGGTATGACGACCCGCGCGTGAAGCGGCTTTCCATCAAGATCAGCGGCTGCCCGAATTCCTGCGGCCAGCACTGGATCGCGGACTTTGGATTCTACGGCAACGCGCGCAAGATCGAAGGGCGGGAATTGCCCTACTACCTGATGCTGCTGGGCGGCGGGTACGACCGCGAGGGCATGATGCGCTTCGGCCTGGCCGTGCAATCGATACCGGCGCGCCTGGCTCCCCAGGCGGTCCGGCGCGTGCTGGACCATTTCATCGCCAACCGTCTGGATGGCGAGACGTTCCGCGATTACGTGGTGCGCCACAAAGTGGAGACCTTCCGCGCCCTGACCTTGGACTTGGCCAAACCCGCGGAATTGTTCCCGGAGATGTACCAGGATTGGGGCGACGAGGAAGCTTATTCGCTGCAACTCGGGCGCGGAGAGTGCGCGGCGTAGCGCCGGCGACTTCGCCGCAAGCGAGTCGAGTCTATTCAGGGAACGCGGAGGGCGGGGTGATTTTCCGCCAGCCTTCGCCGCTGAGCGCGGAGAGAAAATCCAACAGGTCCCGCTTGGTTCCCTCATCCATGTAGAAAGGGGTAATGCGAGTGTCCAGGTGGGGGTTGGACAACCCGCCCTTGGCGTAGAAATCGAGAACCTCGCCCAGCGTCTTAAAGCGGCCGTCGTGCATATAGGGGGCGCGAACCGCAACGTCGCGCAGAGTCGGCGCTTTGAATTCCCCGAAATCGCCCCGCTTTTTCGTAACCGTCTCGCGCCCCGGATCGGGGTTGGCCGCATCCATGCCGATTCCCAGGTTGACGAATTTTTCCGTGGTGAGGACCGGTCCGGAGTGGCATTCGGCGCATTCGCCCTTCTTGTTGAAGAAGTCCAGACCGTCCTTCTGCTGCTTCGTCAGGGCGGACTTATCGCCGGCAAGGTAGCGGTCGTAAGGGGAATTACCCGAGACGATGGTGCGCTCGAAAGTCGCCAAGGCTTGCGCAATGCGATCGAAGGTGACCGCCCCGTCTCCGAAGGCGGCGGCGAAAAGCGGGCCGTAGCCTTTAATGTCCCGCAGCTTTTGGACCACCCCGTCCGCCAGCATTCCCATTTCGTCGGGATTGGCCATTGGGCCGATCACCTGCGACTCCAAGGTGGACGCCCTCCCATCCCAGAATTGCGATTTGCCCCAAGCGCGATCGATCAGCGTCGGCGTATGGCGAACTCCCGATTTTCCATTCACGCCTGCCGAGAATGGCGTATCGCCCGAAAAAGCATGGCTCGGAATGTGACAGAAGGCGCACGATACCACGCCATTGGAAGAAAGGCGGCCGTCGAAAAAGAGAATCCTGCCCAACTCGGCGCGTGCCTGTGAGTAAGGGTTATCCGCCGGCCAGGGAATAGGCGGGAGACCTAAAGGAACCGGGAAATCCGCCGATTTGGATTGAGCGGATGCCGCGAGCGCGCAGGCTGAGAGGAGGATCAGCCGTTTCAAGCACCCTCCACGCCTGCCGTCTTCGGTTTCATGGCGCGGGGCAGATGCGGCGTACCGAACCGAAAACGCCGCCCGATGATCATCTTGACCAACAGATGATCGGTACTGCGGGTGACGCCCACGCCCACGCCGAAGTTGAACTCCCGNNGTTGAATTCCCAGTTCGGACCGAAATCATAGTCGATGGCGGGCAGGATGTCTTCCTGCCGCAAATACAACGGGTCGAAACCCGTGATGGGTCCCTCGGAACCGTAGTATTCCAGGCCCGCGCTCAGTTTTCGCGTCAGCGAATAGGCCACCTTCAGGTTCGGAGAGAACGTGACGCCTTGGGAAACGCCGGGCCCGTGAAACGCCCGCTCGAGAGCGGGATTGAAGGCTACGTACCAGGACGTCCACTGCTTGTCGACGATGGGGCGGATTTCCCAGGTCCAGGTGTCGGCGGAGAAGATGGGCCGCTCGTAGCCGATTTCGGTCGAAAGGCTCACGCCGACCGGCCAACCCCAGCTTTCCGGGACGCGGATTCGCGGGCGAATGTGATCGCCTACCCATTTTTCGCCCTGATGCGGGCCGGCGCTCGTGAAGATATAAAAGCCGGTTTCAAAGCAATCCGTCCAGCCTTGCGTGATCTCGACCGTTTCGTGGAGCTGATGCTCATCGGGAAGAACGCCTTGCTCGGTGGTCTTGGAACCTTCGAAGGTAAAGTTGCTGTGCAACTCGACCATCGTGCGGCTCGGCGCCACCGTGTCGGCGCCATACACCTGAACTTCGTAGTTGTTTTGCGCGTGCACTGGAAGAGAAGCTATGGCTAGGAAAAGGGCGAATGGAAGGCTTCTCGCTAGGGTTGGATTCATCCGGTTACTCGGTGAACGGCGCTGACATTCGATATGATACCATCGCAATCCGGATTGGGGCTTAGCTCATTGAGCGTAGTGCGCTCTCACGCGGCGAGCGGCGGCGCGGCCTACCACCGCCGCAAGCCGGTCCTCCGGCGCCGCGCGCACCAGCTCGGAGCTTCCGAATTCCTTCAACAGCTTTTGCACGCTCTTCGCCCCGACGCCGTGGATGGCGTCCAGTTCCGACGTCAGCGTCCGCGCGTTGCGCCGCGACCGGTGGAAGGTCACGGCGAAGCGGTGCGCCTCGTCGCGAATGGATTGGATCAGGTGCAGGATCGGCGAGAACCGGTCCAGGATTACCGGCTCGTCTTCCTGCCCATACACGTAAATGATCTCCTCACGCTTGGCGATAGCCGCCAGCGGCTGGTCCGAAATGCCGATGGCCTCCAGAGCTTCGGCCGCGGCGTGCAACTGTCCCAGGCCGCCATCGATCAGCACCAGCCCGGGCATGGGCTTGGACTCTTCCCGCAACCGGGAATAACGGCGCGTCACCACCTCATGCATGCTGGCGAAATCGTCGTTGCCCACCACCGTTCGGATGATGAACTTGCGGTAATCCGATTTCTTCATGCGGCCGTCTTCCCACACCACCATGCTGGCCACTTTGTCCGTGCCCTGGATGTGGGAAATGTCGAAACACTCGATGCGCGCGGGCGGGTCGGGCAGGTTCAAGGCGTCCCGCAAGGCATCCTGAATGGCCTTCGATGAGGGTTTCAGCACGCGGAAACGTCCGTCGAAGCTGTGCTTTGCGTTGGTTTCGACCAAAGCCATCAGGGCCTTCTTCTGGCCGCGCTGCGGGGTGCGGATTTCCACGCGGCGGCCGCGCTTTTCCGAGAGCAACTCCTCCAGCGCTTCCAGGTCCTCGAACTCCACCGGCACGTGAATCTCGGCGGGAATGAACTGCTGGTCCAGGTACATCTGCTTGAGCAGCGACGAGAAAAACTGCGGCTCGTCGAACTCCGCCTGGTCTTCCCAGAAGAACTCGCGGCGGTCCACAATCTGGCCGTTACGCAGATGGAAAAGGTTCAGGGCCACCAAGGGCGGCTCGGCGTAGCAGGCGAAGATATCCACGTCGCTGCCACTGGCCGCCGCCATTTTCTGGCGCTCGTCCATTTCCTCCACGGTGGCCAGCAGGTCGCGCAGGGACGCCGCCTGCTCGAAGCGCGTTTCGCCGGACGCCGCCTCCATGCGCGCGCGCAGGCCTCGCGCCAGGTCGCCGTGACGGCCGTCCAGGAATAGCCGGACGTCGTGGACCGCGGCGGAATAGGCGTCGTCGGTAGTGAGGCCTTCGACGCACGGTCCCAGGCAACGGTGGATATGGTATTGCAAGCACGGTTTGGGATGATAGCGCGTCAGATCCACCTTGCAGGAAGGGACCAGGAAATGCCGGTGGATGAAGTGCACCAACCGGTGCGCCAGGTTGGCGGGAAAGAACGGGCCGTAGTAGGTGGCGCCGTCCTTGCGAAGCCGCCGGGTGACGTAAACCCGCGGGTATTTCTCGTGCGTGACCTTGACGTAGGGGTAGGTCTTGTCGTCGCGCAGCAGGATGTTGAAGCGCGGCATGTACTGCTTGATCAGGTTGTTTTCGAGCGCCAGGGCCTCCTTTTCGTTATCGACCTGGATGTAGTCGATATCGCGGGCTTCGGAGATGAGGGCGCCGGTCTTGGCGTCGGCCAGCTTGTCCTCGGAGAAGTAGCTGCGGACCCGGTCGCGCAGGCTCTTGGCCTTGCCCACGTAAATGACGCGATCGGCGGCATCTTTATAGAGATACACGCCCGGAGCGAACGGAAGCTGGCTGGCTTTGTCGCGGAGTTCCATCGGGAAGGAGCTTTGATTTCAGTTTAGCGCCGACGGCAATGGCGTCGCGGTAAGATCGGGTTATGGCACGCTGGATATTGATTCTGTTGGCTGCGGGCGCGCTCCAGGCGCAAAGTCCCAGCCCGGAACAGCCGCCCGCGCAAGGCCAGGACGAACTGAAGACTCAGCGGCCGGCGCCTGCGAGGAACGACGCCATCGAGGCCCCGCCCGAGGAAGACAAATCGCTCGCTGTCACCGCATATTCCTTCAATCCGCTTCAATCCGAGAAGGACGTGCGGGTGGGCAATTACTATTTCAAGGCGGGCAACTACCATGCCGCGGAGGGGCGGTATCGCGACGCCACCAGGTGGAACGAAGACAACAGCGACGCGTGGCTGCGGCTGGCCGTGGCGGCGGTTAAATCCAAGGATTCCGAAACCGCCAAGGAAGCCTACTCCAAGTACCTGAAGCTGCAGCCGGATGCCAAGGACGCGGCGGATGTCCGGAAAAAGCTCGCCAAGCTGAAGTAGGGGCCCTGTGGGGCGGTCCCCCTGGTCTGCCTCCATGGCCCTGCGGGCCACCAAAATTCATGAAAACCCTTGCGGATCCAGCGTAGGGCAGGATGGTATCCTGCGCGGNNCCGATTGACAATCGGCCCGCAGGTTGCCTTCCGGCCAACCTGCCCCACATCGGGGCTTTCGACGCTGCCTTCTTCGACGGATTGCCGGCATGCCAAGAAGGCGGACCGGGAGGTCCGCCCCACAGCGTGACAAAATGGCAACAGCCGCGTCCAAGTCCATAGGCGGATGGAAATAGGGCACGCAGCCGAAGCGGTAGGCGCCCGTTTGACGATACCAGTCGATGAACTAGTCCGGGCTGCCCAGCGCGGAGACCAGGACGCGTTTGAGCAATTGGTCCGCGCTTACGACCGCAGTGTGCTGCGGCTTGCCATGAACCTGCTGCGTTCGCCGGAGGATGCCCGGGATGTTTACCAGGAGGCGTTCCTGCGCGTGTACCGGAGCCTCGATACGTTCCGTTTCGATTGCAGCTTTCAGACGTGGCTGTACCGGATCGTCACGAACATCTGCCTGGACCAACTGCGCAAGCGCAAGGTGCGCAAGGAGGAGCCGGCTGTCATGGAAACCGGGGACGGGGCCCTCGACCGGATGGATTCCTTCGAAGAGGAGGCTCCTCACGCGGACCCGGAACGTGCCGCGTGGAACAAGGAATTGAAAGCCCGGATCGAAGGGGCGCTTCAAGATCTCTCGCCGCGTGAGCGAATGGTTTTCGAGCTGAGGCACTACCAGGGACTGCGTCTGCGGAACATCGGCGAGACCCTGGGCACTACCGAAGAGGCCGCCAAGAATTGCCTCTTCCGGGCGACGCAGAAGATGCGCTCGGTATTGGGAGACTTCGTATGAATTGCGATTGGGTTCGGAAGCTGATTCCGCTTTACTTCTACGGCGAATTGCCATCCGAGGAAGAGGAACGCGTGGAGGAGCACCTGCACGGGTGCGCCGCCTGCGCGCGCGAAATGGAGCGGCAGCGACGGCTTGCGGCGGCTCTCGACCGAAGATTGGCCGAGCCTCCCCCGCTGCTGCTCGAAGAGTGCCGCGTGGACCTGATGGCGGCGATTCGGAGCCAGACGCCGCCGCGCGGAGCGGTTGTTTCCCGGGGCCCGTGGGCACTGTTTTTGGAAGCCATGGCCGCCACGTTGGCCGGTTTTCAGCGCTTTCGGCAGCCTGTGGGAGCGCTGGCCCTGGTGGCTTTGGGGTTTTTCGCGGCGCGCTTCGCCGGGACGAATCCAGGCGCGGCGCAGGCGCCGGACCTGTCCGCTGCCGGCGAGGTTTATTCCACTGTTCGCTCCATCCAGCCGGACAATGCCGGACGTGTGCGGATCGCCTACGACGAAACACGGCGGCGGGAGGTCTCCGGCCGCATGGACGACCGGGGCATCCAGAAGCTGCTGCTGGCCGCCGCCACCGAAAGCAACCCGGCCATGCGCGTCGAATCGGTCGGCCTGCTCAGCGAGCGGGCGGGTTCGAGCGACGTACGCGACGCCCTGCTCAATGCCCTCTCGCACGATTCCAACGCCGGCGTGCGGATGAAGGCGCTGGAAGGCCTCAAACCGCTGGCGGGCGATCCGGAAGTGCGCAAGTCGCTGGCGGGCGCGCTGGTGTCGGACGACGACCCCGCCGTGCGCATGCAGGCCGTGGACCTGCTGGTAACGCAGCGCGACGACGCCACGGTGGGAATGCTGCAAGGCTTGGTGCAGAAGGAGAACAACGATTACGTGCGCCTGAAATGCGAGCGGGCGCTGAAGGACTGGAATGCGTCTGTCGGCACTTTTTAGCGGCAAGCGTTGGCAGGCGAAAGCGCCTGCCCCACTCGTCCGCGGGCCGTTCGCCAGCAAGGTGGGGCAGGCGCTTTCGCCTGCCAAGCCGGCCCTTCTGATCTTGGCAGCCCTGCCCCTGGCTTGCTGGGCGCAGCAGGCCATAACCTGTCAGCGTGGACAATGCGTCGAAGTATTCGCCGGTCAAGCCGACATCGGGCAGCAACTTCGCGTCAAGGCGCACGGCCCTGTCACGTTGGAGGCGGGGGTTGAGAAGGAACTGAAGTACACGGCCAGGGTCGTGGTACGGGCAGCTAATGAGGGTGAAGCGCTCCACATGCTGGAGCGCTATGCGGTGCGCGTGACCAAGGAAGGCGACTGGTGGGTGCTTACCGCGCCGGGCGAGCCGCTGGCTGCCACTCTCGAGTTGCGCAGTCCCAGGCTGACCGCCGCGACCATTGTTACCGCCAACGGGCCCGTGGAGGCAAGCGGCATCGATGGCTCGCTGTTGGTGGATTCGATCACCGGCCCACTGATTGCGAACTGCATCCGCGGGGATTGCCAGCTCAGGACGCGCGGCGGCGATATCCACGCCGGTGAGATCGGCGGGCTGCTCGACTCCATCACCGGGTTTGGCTCCATCACCGTGGGATCGGTACACGGGGAAGCTGCGCTGCAGACCATGGGAGGCGACATCGCCGTCCAGGACGCCTGGGGACGGTTGCGCGCCGACACGGGCGCGGGCACGATACGGATCGCGAAGGCGGCGGGCGCCGTGGACGCGACCACCGGCGGAGGGCTGATCTGGGTGGGCAGCGCCAATGGCTTGGTGACCGCGCATAACATGGCCGGGATGATAGACGTCGAATCGGCTGCCGGAGTGCACTGCGAATCCGGAGCCGGCGGCGTTCAACTCGGCAGGATCTCGGGAAGCATGCGCGTTTCCACCGCGATGGGCAACATCGTAGCTTCTCTGTTGAGCGCTGCGCCCGATTCTTATCTGGCGACCGGCGATGGTGACATCACGCTGGTTATTCCGTCTAACTTGGGTGTGACCATCCAAGCCGAGAACGCGATGGCGGATTCGCTGCGGCGCATCTTCTCCGACTTCCCGCAGATCCAGTCTCAAAGGCTGGGAACGCGGGTAGTGGCCCAAGGACGGGTGAACGGCGGAGGGCCGGTGCTGCGTATCTCGTCGGCGGACGGCACGATTTTCCTGAAGCGTCGATAAGGGGGTTCTATGACTAGCAGAATCGGATTCGGAATCATGTTACTCGCGGCCGCGTCCGCGTGGGCGCAAACTCCGCCAACTCCTCCAGCAGCGCCAGCGCCGCCAGCGGTTCCAGCACCGCCGGCGCCTCCGCGAGCACGATCGGTGCAGAGGCTGGCGATCCCCGATGGGGGGGGCAGCTATCTGGGGATTGGCACGAAGGACATCGACTCCGGCCGCGCCAAGGCTCTCAAGCTGAAAGAAGAGCGCGGGGCGGAAATCACCAAGGTCTACGAAGACAGTCCGGCGGCCAAGGCCGGCTTCAAGGAAGGCGATGTCGTCATGGAGTTCAACGGCCAGGCGGTTGAGGGCACCGAACAACTGGTCCGCATGGTGCGCGAGACGCCGCCGGACCGGCAGGTCAAAATCGTGGTCTGGCGCAACGGCTCTTCCCAGACGCTGACAGCGACCGTCGGAATCCGGAACGAGATGCCGCTCCTGCCCGGCGGCCGGCTCATGCCTGGCGGCGGATTGCGAGATGTTATGCCGCAGATCAATATCCCGCAGTTCACGATGCCCGATATGCCCCGCTTCCAGATGAACTGGCAGAACGCGAGGCTGGGCATCGTCGGCGAGGCTCTGGGGCAGGAGCAGCAGCTTGCGGATTTCTTCGGCGTCAAGGACGGCGTGCTGGTGAAATCCGTCGAGGAGGATTCGGCGGCGGAAAAGGGCGGCATTAAGGCCGGCGATGTGGTGGTCAAAGTGGGCGATGCTAAGGTTTCAACCACCGAGGACATCACCAGGGCGCTCCACTCGTTGAAGGACGGCAAGACGGCGTTGAACGTGGTGGTGGTGCGAAACAAGAAGGAGACCACCCTCGCCGTCACCATCGAAAGCTCCGGCAGCGGGTTGTTCCGCACCGTCGCCGCATCGACCAGAGTGTAGGGGAATGGTTACGCGGTCAGGTGTACCGCGGTGGCCTTTACCACCGCGTACACCAGGTCGCCTGGTTTTAGATTCATATCCGCCGCCGATTGCGCCGTGATGGCGGCTATGAGCGGGAACCCGCAATCCAGTTCCACACGCGCCAAGGGACCTTCGAGAAGCACCGACAGCACGCGCGCCGGCAGCCGGTTGCGCACGCTCGAAGCCTCCGGCGTGTGGCGCGCCAGGGACACATCCTCGGCGCGAATGCATGCCCAGGTTGGGGAGACCCCGGTATCCAGGCACTCCAATCGGGCGGCGCCAACATCCACCGTGACCAGACCGCCTTGGCGATCCACCACCTCGACCGGCAGCACGTTTTCCATTCCGACCGATTCGGCAACCTGGGCGTCGGCGGGATGGCGAAAAACCTCCTGAACCGGACCCTCCTGGCGGATGCGGCCATCCACCATCACGGCCATACGGTCGCCCAGCGCCACCGCCTCCACGCGGTCGTGCGTCACCACAATGCTGGGCACTCCGCCCTCGATCAGCATGCGCCGCAGTTCGTGACGCATGCGCCCGCGAGTGGCCGCATCGAGGGCCGAAAGAGGCTCGTCGAGCAGGAGCAGCGCGGGTTCCGCGGCCAGAGCGCGCGCCAGCGCCACGCGCTGCTGCTGGCCGCCGGAAATGGCGCGGGGATACTCGGCCGCCAGCTTGGCCAGTCCGAACGCTTCCAGCAACTTCCGTTGCCTGCCGGGCCGCGCGGCATAGCCTACGTTTTTCGCGACGGTGAGATGCGGGAAGAGCGCGTAATCCTGAAACAGGAAGCCGGCGCGGCGTTGTTGCGGCGGGAGCCGCACGCCGCGCGCGGAACTGTACCAGACCTCGTCCCGGAAGCGGATTTCCCCGGAATCGGCCTGCTCCAGCCCCGCCAGCAGGCGCAACAACGTGGTCTTCCCGGCGCCGGATGGACCGAAGAGAACCGTCACCGGAGATTCCGCCAGCCCGATGCGCAGGCTGGCATCGACCTCGAATCCGGAGGTCAGCCGCTTCCGGCAGGCGCAAATCAACTCACCGGCCATATCTACCAGAAGCGCCACCAGAAGCGCCGCTGGAGCGCGTAGGTCAGCGCCAGCACGGTGAAGGAAACCGCCAGCAGGAAGATGGAGGTCCGCGCGGCGGCGGCGTAATCGAGCGCTTGGGCTTGGTCGTAGATGGAGATCGACACGGTGCGCGTGACGCCCGCAATGTTGCCGCCCACCATCAGCACCACGCCGAACTCGCCCATGGTGTGGGCAAAGCTGAGGATGGCGCCGGTAGCGATCCCGGGCAGAGCCAGCGGCGCCACCACGCGCCGGAACGTCGCCAAGCGCGAAACGCCCAGGCACCACGACGCCTCCATGAGCTTGCCATCCACCGCGGCGAACGCCGACGCGATGGGCTGCACCGTGAACGGCAGGCTGTAGAGTACCGAAGCCAGCAGCAACCCCTGAAACGAGAATGGCAGCATGCCGCCGGTGATCTTGGCGTAGAGCGCGCCGACGGGGCTGCGCGGGCCGATGGCGAGCAGAATGTAGAACCCCAGCACGGTCGGCGGAAGCACCAGCGGAAGCGCCACCACCGCTTCCACCAGGAACTTCCAGCGCCGCCGGGAAAACGCCAGCCAGTATGCCAGCGGCATGCCCGCCGCCAGCAGGATCGCGGTGGTCGAAGCCGCCAGGCGCAAGCTCAGCCAGATGGCTTGCCAGTCCATCATCGGCTCTCCGGCAAATAGAAACCGTATCCCTTCAAGATCCTCCGCCCCTCGGCGCCCACCAGAAATGCGCGCAGCGCCCTGGTGTCTGCCGAGTCTTTCAAGATGAGGCCGGCCTGTTCGATGCGGGGATAGGCGTCCAGAGGGATCTCCCAGTACTTGCCGTGGGCCGCTGGCGCCAGAGCTAGCGATAGCGCCACGATCCCCACATCCGCCGCGCCGCTTTCCACGAATTCGAAAGTCTGCGAAATATCTTCGCCCAGGACCAATTTGGGCTTCAGCTTGTCGTACAACCCCATCGAACGCAGGGCCGCCTCCGCCGCCCGCCCGTACGGCGCATGTTGAGGATTGGCGATGGCGATATGCTTTACTTCGGCGTCCAGCAGCGCGCTTGCCGCGGGAATCGGCGACGCCGCGGGAACCCACACAACGATGCGCCCCACCCCATACACAAACAGGGAATCGGCCTTCCCGATGCCCTCCCGCAGCAGCATGCGCGGGTATTCCACATCCGCCGAAAGAAACGCGTCGAACGGCGCGCCATTATGAAGCTGTGAATAGAAGTTGCCCGAGGAGCCGAACGAAGTTCGAAGCTCCACGCCCGGATACGCGCGGTGGAAGTCGCGGGAAATCTCATCCATGGCGAATTTCAAATCCGCCGCCGCCGCAATGGCGACCGTCCTTGGCTGGGCGGGCGGATGCGCGCAAGCAACGGTACACACCAAGGCGCACAGGGCGGCCAAGCCGGCAACGGCAGCGTGTGCACATGAGTGACGACACGGCAGGCAGCAGTGCCCGCGGCGCCGCCGGTGGTATCGTATAAACGACAATGCCATCTAAGGGAGACCATACCACGCCGGCCGAGCCTCGCGTCCACAGCCGGCTCTCGGCGGTCCGCCGCAAGCGCGGGATGGCGGCCGCCGGACTGGCGAGCGCCTCGGGCGTCAGCCGCCAGACCATCTACGCCATCGAGGCGGGCGACTACCTGCCTAACACGGCCGTCGCGCTGCGCCTGGCCAGCGCGCTCGAGACGCGCGTCGAAGATCTGTTCCAGCTCGATGCCGCGCCGTTGCCGCCCAGCCGGGCCTCACAGGCTGAACTGATCGGCGCCGGCGATCTGATGGAAGGAAGCCCGGTCGAGATCTGCCGCGTGGATGGCCGCCTGGTAGCGGTTCCGGCGAGCCCCGCGCCGTGGCAAATGGTCCCCGCCGGCGCTCTGTTGACGAAGCCCCCACGGACTTCCACGCCTCTTCGCGGATCGGTCCGATTCCTGCGCAATGAGGAGGATGCCGAGAGCGCCCCGAACGCCCATAGCCGGCTCTTATTAGCCGGATGCGACCCGGCCGCCTCGCTGCTCGCTCGCCGCCTGCAACGCGCCGGCGTCGGCTTGGTGACCGCGCAGGTGAACAGCTCGGCGGCGTTGCGCCTGCTCCAGCAGCGCCTGGTCCACGTGGCCGGTACGCACTTGAAGGACGAGAGCGGCGGCGAGCCGAACCTGGCGGCCATTGGCGCCGCCTTCCCCCGGCGCGGCGTGGCCGTATTCGTTTTCGCGTCCTGGGAGGAGGGCCTAGTGGTGGCGCGCGGCAATCCGAAAGCGATTCGCGCCGTCGAAGACCTGGCGCGTCCCGGCGTCACGCTGGCGAATCGCGAGAAAGGCTCCGGCAGCCGTCAACTGCTGGACCGCTGCCTGAAAACCGCCGGCATTCCTCCGCGCACCGTGGGCGGCTACCACAGCGATCCCACGGCGGGCCATTTAGCGGCCGCCTGGCGAGTCCGCGCGGCCCTGGCGGATTGCTGCGTGGCCACCAGTTCGGCCGCTCGCGCCTTCAGCCTGGATTTCGTTCCGCTAGCCACGGAACGCTACGACCTGGTGATGCGCAAGGAGCGCTTGGAACTGGCCTCGGTGGAGCGTCTGCTGGACGTCGTGGCGCAAGGCGCCTTCCGCCGCGAATTGGAGGCCCTGTGCGGCTATGACGCCCGCGACGCCGCGCGCCGCATCGCCTGAGCCAGCCCGCGGCTTTGGTATAATAAAGGCGCAAACAGCCTCTCTAATCCCCAACGCGGTGAGGTGCGAGAGTGGTTGAATCGGGCGGTCTCGAAAACCGTTGAGGGGGTGACTCCTCCGTGGGTTCGAATCCCACCCTCACCGCCAGAATAGGATCAACAACTTACAGCCGACCACCGGTTTTCGTGGGCAATGGTGGGCAACGGTGTTATACTGTTGCCCGAGAGCATGCCCCTGAATCTGTACCGCAGGCACCTCCGCATCGCTGGAAAATGCGTCGGCGGCCATGATGCCGACTCCCACAGCTACGAACCTGAAGAATTGCGGCGCGGCTGGAAGAAGTGCTACTGCCCGATCTACGCCGACGGCACTCTTGACGGTCAATTCAAGCGCAAGAACACCAAGAAAACCTCGTGGCCTGAAGCCAAGGCCGTAGTAGCGGCGTGGGAGGAAGCTCGCGGCTGGGACGATCCTGGTGTTGCAACTGCCCTCCCCGACCAAGTTGTGGAACCTCCACGGACGGAAACGGAGAAGCCGTCAATTACTGTCCAATTCGCCACGGCCGCGTACCTGGCAAACCGGGCGGGCCGCAGCGTCGCGCCTGCCACGCTCCGCAAGTACGCTACGTTTGTGAAGCAGTTTCGCGAGTTTGCCAGCGAAAAGGGCTACGTGCTGATTGACCAGTTCCAGATCACGGACATGGACGACTTCTACTCGCGCTGGAAGGACGGCATCCGAGCCAAGGCAAAGAAGCTGGAGCGGCTAAAAGGCTTCTTCCACTTTTGTTTGAAGAGGAAGTGGGTCTCCGAAAACCCGGCTGCCGACCTTGAGGCTCCGGTCGGTTCGGGGACCGCAGCGCACCGGATGCCGTTCACGGATTCGGAACTCGTGAGGATTTACGAGGCCTGCGACAAGCTGCCAGAGGTCCAGTGGAAGAATCACCTTGGCTCGGGATCCTGGGGTGGCGACGACGTGAAGAGCATGGTGATGCTTTTGTGCTGGACGGGCCTCCGTATCAGCGACGGCGCCACATTCGACATGAGCCGGGTCACGCCGCACCCTGACGGCGGCGCGAACATTTTCTTACGGATGCATAAGACTAAAGGTCCGTTGTTCACTTGGGCGGACGATTGGCTTTACGAGCGTCTTCTCGCACGAGAACGCAAGCATGGCGCCAAGATCTTTGCATGCGGCGTATCGGAACGGTTGGAAACCGCCACCGATACTTGGCGGCGCAAGATCAACCGCGTATTCGATCTCGCCGGCGCTTTCGAGTGTGGAACGCCAACGCCGCACATCTTCAGGCACACGTTCGTGCGCCTCCTGCTTCAGCGTGGAGTCTCGCCCCGCGACGTCGCCGATCTTATCGGCGACACCGAAGATGTGGTGGTGAAACATTACGCGCGGTGGGTCCCGGAACGTCAAGAGCGATTGACGAACATCTTGCGCGAGAAGCTCTCCACTGCTCCTAGGCCCAAGTTGCAAGTGATCGGCGGGACGGATTCGAGGAGAGCCGGGTAGGTCCGAACTTCGACAGCGATGCTCTCCGCAGGTTGCAGATTCCATGGGCCTTCAGGAAGCCTCGGGAGAGGGTAATGGAGTTGAATGGGAGTGAATTTGACGTGGTCTTTCCTTGGCTCGACAACCGACGCCGTCGCCCCGTCGGGCAACCAAGGGCAAAGGTTCTCGGAATTCCCGTCAGCAATTGACGTTTCAGTGATTTGGACCAATCCAGAAACGGGGGGCAACAATTCTCGGAATAACCGGCCAATCCTTTGGTGA
>PLGA01000500.1 GCA_003139735.1 Bryobacterales bacterium
ACCACCTGCGGCGCGTGCGAGTTCGAATGTCCGGTGGGCATACAACATCTGCCGCTGATCGTCGGATTGCGGCGCGGCGCGGTGAACACGGGCCGTTGGGAGAACGAACACGGGGCGCGTATGTTCCTTAACCTGGAGCGAAACGGCAACGCCTTGGGTTTCCCGGCGGCCGAACGGCAGAAGTTCATCGAGAGGAGCGGCCTGCCGTATTTCGACGGCTCCCAGGAATACTGCCTGTGGCTCGGCTGCATGGGCGCGTACGATCCGGGGGGCCGCGAGACGGTGCTGGCGCTGGCCCGCGTGCTGCGCGCCGCGGGAACGACCTTCGGCGTGTTGCGCAAGGAGAAGTGCACGGGCGACCCGGCTCGCCGCCTGGGCAACGACCTGGCGGTTTCCCAGGTAGCCGAAGCCAATATGGAAACGCTGCGCGCCGCCAAGGTGAACAAAATGGTCTCGATTTGCCCGCATTGCGTGCGCGCGATCGGCACGGACTGGCGCGAATTCGGCGCGACCTTCGCCATCGAGCATCACAGTGAGCTGCTGGCCCGCTTACCGCTGCCGTTCGCGGGTGGCCTACCCCGCCGCGAAACCGTGGTCTTCCACGATCCCTGCTACCTCGGCCGGTATCGCGGCGTGTACGATGCGCCACGCCAGGCGATGGCTCCCTACGCGGACCTGACGGACCCGCCCCGTACCCGGGAGCGCTCCTTCTGCTGCGGCGCGGGCGGCGGCCAAATGTTCCTGGGAGAGGAGCGCGGCAAGCGCATCAACGTGGAACGCGCCGCCGAGTTGACCGCGACCGGCGCGCAGGTCATCGCCACGGCCTGCCCGTTCTGCCAGTCGATGTTTCGCGATGCCCTCGGCGCCGAGCCCTCGCCGCCGAAGCTTCTGGACATCGCCCAGATTGTGGCCGCCGCTTTACCGCCCGAGTAAACCGCGGCGCCGCCCGCTGGGGATGCTATAATCTTTTCTTGGCGTGGGGTGGAATGCGCCAAGCCTCCGGCGAATCCCGAGCGGGCGCGTAGCTCAATTGGCAGAGCAAGTGACTCTTAATCACTAGGTTGTAGGTTCGATTCCTACCGCGCTCACCACAAAACAAAGGCCAGCCCGCAGCCGCCGCCGCCGACTCGAATCTGGCCAAGCTTGCCTGATCAATCCGGCCCTACGGACCCGCGTAGAGAATATCCTCGCCGTTCTGGACGCTGCCCCGAGCGCCCTGGATCTTGCCACTCCCGGAAACCACCTCCACGAACTGTCGGGGCCCTGGCAGGAATATGGTCAGTCACGGTGAGCGGGAACTGGAGGATCACGTTCCGCTTCACGGACGCAACGCATGCGACGTTGATTTAGTCGATTACCATTAAAGGAGCGAACCATGCCCATGAAGAACCACCCGCATCCCGGCCGCATCGTGCGCCAAGATTGCCTGGAACCCCTCAACCTGACCGTAACCGAGGCCGCCAAGGTGCTTGGCGTGGCGCGCCAGACCCTCAACAGCCTCGTAAATGAACGGGCCGGCATATCGCCGGAGATGGCCGTGCGCTTGGCGAAGGCATTTGGCAGCAGTCCTGAGATGTGGGTCCGCCTCCAGGCAAACTACGACCTATCCCGCGTAAGGCAAGAGGAAATCGACGTTCAGCGATACAAGCTGGCATCGTAGCGGATGCCGGGATCGCTCTCCCACTGGCCCGCCTGGACCGCGTGTACACTTGGTTTGAGGAGAAGCCTGATGAAATCTCTCATTAGCAGACGCGCAATGATCGCTTCGAGTGCGGCGATCCCTGTGGCGCTCGATACCCGGCCTGCCAAGGCGGGACTGGCGCCGCCGCCGTATACCGTGTCGATCAATATCGAAATCATGTTTCCGCGAACCATGACGAAGGCGCAACGGGTCGAGGTGGTGGCGGCGCATGGTTTCAAGGCTTACAGCTTCTGGTCCGCGACCGAACAGGAACAGGACGCGATGCTCGCGGTGCAGCAGCGAACCGGGCTGAAGTGCGCCAGCATTTCGGGGACGGGCGCGGCGGGCAGTTCCACGGGGCTCACCAAGCCCGGTCAGGAGCAGGTCTACCTCGACGAAATTGCCGCGTACGCCAAGATCGGGAAGAAATTCGGCGGCGCGCAGCCGATCATCTTCGTAGGCCGCACGCAGCCGGATGTCCCTTGGGAAACCCAACGGTCGCAGCTCGTCAGCGGACTCAAGAAGGCCGGCGACATCGCCAAGGAACATGGCGTGACGCTGGTAATCGAGCCGCTCAGCACTGGAAACGGGCAGGTCCGCATGGCGCTCGACACGGCGGCGGCGGCATTTCCCGTGGTCGACGAAGTGGCGCATCCGAATGTGAAAGTCTGCTTCGATATGTATCATCTCCAGTTGATGGAGGGAAATATCACCACTCACCTCCGGCAGGGCATCGCCAAAGGCTGGATCGGGCTGGTACAGATCGGCGAGGTTCCGGGCCGCCTGGAACCGGGGACGGGCGAGGTGGACTACGCGTATATGCTCAGGGTCTTGCGCGCGTCGGGCTATAGCGGTTACCTGGATACGGAAATGGGTACAAGCACCACCCCGGAAGCGGCCATGGAGCTGACCAGAAAAATGTCGATCGAGAACTGATATGGAGCGGCGCCAGTTCCGGTTGGCGTGCGCGGCTCTGGTGGCGACAATGGCCCACGCGGCCGCTGTCACCCTCGATTCACCGCGCGATTACCAAGTGTTCCAGCGGTCCTCCATGGAGGCTGGGGCGATGGTGATCCGCGGCGCCGCCGATGCAGCGTGCGATGCCGCCGAAGCGCGCATCGATGGGCGCGCCTGGCAGCCGATTCCGGTGGCGGCGCCTTGCGCGTTCGATGGGCGGATCACGGCGCCGGCCGGGGGCTGGTACGGCATCGAAGTCCGTGTGTTGTCGGGTGGAGAGCGAACCGGCGGATCCCGCGTGGAACATGCCGGAGTCGGCGAGGTCTTCGTAATATCAGGGCAGTCCAACTCGACCAATTACGGCGAAGAGGCCCAGCGGATACGGACGGGAATGGTGGCTACGTTCGACGGCGCGGCGTGGCGGCTGGCGGACGATCCGCAGCCCGGCGTGCAGGATAGCAGCAAGCAAGGGAGCTTCATTCCGGCCTTCGGCGATGCCATGTACGAGCATTACCACGCGCCGATCGGGATTGCCAGCGTGGGTTCCGGCGGAACCAGCGTCCGGCAGTGGCTGCCCAAAGGCGACCGCTTCCATTCGCCGCCCACCAGCGCGAAGTTCGTGGAGCAGGCGGGCGATGGCGAGTGGGAATCCACGGGCAAACTGTTCGACGGAATGCTGGAACGGATCCGGCAGTTTGGGCCGCAAGGTTTCCGAGCGGTGCTCTGGCACCAGGGCGAATCCGACGCGCATCAAGGACCGGGCCACGAAATCGCGCCGGCGGAGTACCGGCAAATGATGGAGCGGCTGATTCGCGAGATGCGGTCGCGGGCGGGGTGGGATTTTCCGTGGATGGTGGCGCAGGTGAGCTACCACACTCCCGCCGATCCCGGCGCGCCCGAGATTCGGGCCGCCCAGGCGGCGTTGTGGAAGGAGGGGCTCGCGCTGGAGGGTCCCGATACCGATACCCTGACCGGAAGCAACCGGCAGAATCACGGAATGGGGGTCCACATGAGCGCACAAGGCCTGCAAGCGCACGGAAAGCTGTGGGC
>PLGA01000066.1 GCA_003139735.1 Bryobacterales bacterium
CCGCCACTGCACGTGATTCAGTTTGGCGATTCGCACACCGCCGCGGACGAGTGGACGGGAGGGTTGCGGGATGAGTTCCAGCAGCGCTTCGGCAACGGGGGATCGGGATTTTCGCTCGCCGGCCGGCCGTTCTTGGGTTACCGGCGTTTCGATATTCGCGGCGGTGGCAGCACGCTTTGGCGCTCCGAAGGGTTGCGGACCGGGCCNNGGGCGGCGTGAGCATCGAAACCACGCGCGCCGGGCAATCGGTCTATGCCCAGGGGGAATGCGATTCGCTCGAAGTGGATTACCTGGTCCAGCCGGACGGCGGCTCGGTAGCGGTTTACGTGGACGACGAGCGGCGCGACGAAATCTCCACCGCCGGCGACCAGATGGCCCCGGGAGCGGTCCGGTACGACCTTTCGCCCGGCCTGCATTCCTTCAGGGTGGTGACGCTCGAATCCCGCCCCGTGCGCCTGTTCGGATGGGTAGCCGACCGCAACGCCGGGGTTACTTACGAGGCCCTGGGGATTAACGGCGCCGAAGCCGGGGTCATGCTGAAGTGGAACGAAATCATGTTGGCGACCTACCTGCAAAGAAGAAACCCGGCGATGATCGTGCTGTCCTACGGCACCAACGAAGCGAGCGATCCAAGCTGGACCCAGGAAGGGTATGCGGCCATGTTTTCCTCTCTGCTGGCGCAGCTTCGGCAGGCCGCGCCCACGGCTTCGATCCTGGTGCTCGGGCCCGGCGACCGGTGGTCCCGCACCCGTTACAGCATCCGGCTGGTAGCCGGCATCGATTGGGTGATCGAGGCACAGAAGCGCGCCTGCCTGGCCAATCGCTGCGCTTACTGGGATACGCGCGAGCGGATGGGCGGCAGGGGGTCTATGCGGGATTGGGTATATGCCGGCTTGGGACAAAACGATTACGTACACTTCACCGCGCCCGGCTATCGGCGTCTGGCGGAGGTGCTGTTCGCCGATCTGATGGGGCAATACGAAATTTATAAGAAGGCTCGCACGGAGGAAACAGGCTTCTAATGGATAACAAGGCCAAAATTAGCAGGATCGTCAAAAGTTTCGCCGCCGAACCGGTGGACCCGGCGCCCGGCGAATCGCTGTTCGAATCGGGGCTGCTCGATTCGTTTTCACTGGCCGACCTGGTGACCGAACTCGAAAAGGAGTTCGCCATCAAGGTCCCGGATTCGGACCTGGTGCCGCGAAAGTTCGATTCCATCGACCGCATCGAAGCCTACGTGGCTTCGAAATCCTGACATGGCTTTCCTTCGTGGGTTTGGATGCTACCTGCCCGCGCGCGTGGTAGACAACGCCGAACTGGCGCCCATGGTGGGGGCCGATCCGGCCTGGCTGCTGCACGCCACGGGGATCGACCAGCGGCGTTTCGCGGCCGATGGCGAAACGGTTTCGAGCCTCGGAACCGAAGCGGCGCGCGATTGCCTGGAACGCTGTCGAGCCACGGCGGGCGAAGTGGGGCTGGTGATCGCCGCCAGCGGAACAGGCGAGTATCGCTTTCCCGGCCCGGCCACAGCCATCGCCAGGGGTTTAGGCATTCAGGGTGTGCCGGCCATCGATTTGCCGATGGCGAGCGCAGGTTCGCTCTTCGGGCTTTCGCTGGCGGGCGGACTGGCGCACCAGTACGGCAACGTGCTGGTGGTGGGCAGCGAAATCATGTCTCGGGTGGTGCGCCTCGAGCCGCCCAGCCGCGATACGGCGATCCTGTTCGGCGATGGCGCGGGCGCGTGTCTGGTGAGCGCCGCGGACGGTTTCGCCGAAATCCGGGATTCGCTGCTGGCGAGCGACGGCGAATTCGCCGAAGCCTTGCGCCTGTGCCTGGATGCGCCGCTCTACATGGATGGGCGCACCATCATTCTCCACGCGTCCCGCAAATTGCCGCGGGCCATTCTGCAATTGCTGGAACGAAACCGCCTCCAGCCGTACGACGTGGGCGCCTATATCCTGCACCAGGCCAATCTCAACCTGATTACCCGTGTGGCCCACGCCGTGGGAGCGCCGGAATCGCGGTTCTTCCGCAACCTGGCGCGCTACGGCAACACTTCGTCGGCGTCCATGCTGATCGCCGCCGCGGAGTGGCGGGCTGGCAGCCAGGAAAAGCTGGCGCAGCCGGTGGTCTTCGCCGCTTTCGGCGCCGGGTTGAACTGGGGCGCCGTGCTGGCTGTGCCGCCGGGGGCTATGCCGTGACCGGGGGCACCAGCGTCTTAAGGAATTCGTGCGCCACGCGGAAGCCGCGTTTGTACTGTTCGGTGAAGTTGCTGCCGTCGTACCCTGGGTAGTAGAACTGGTCTTCGTTCTCGATGTTCATGGCCCCGCTGTACCCGGCTTCCGCCAGCACCGCGAACAGGCCCTTCCAATCCACCGACCCCTGGCCGGGCACCCGGAAGCGCCACCAGCGGGCGTTGTTCACCGGCTGAATCCCGGCGCGCCGCACCACGTTCCACAGGATCTCGGTGTCCTTCAGGTGGATATCGTAAATCTTATCGACGAAGTCGCGCGCCGCCTGCACCGGGTCCATCATCTGCCACACCAGGTGCGAGGGGTCCAGTTGCAAGCCCACCCACGGGCTGTCCTTGAACGCTTTGAACAGCGCCTCCCAGCCTACCGGACCGGTGGCGATGTTGGGTCCGCCCGCGTACGGTTCCCACAGGATGCGAACCTTGTTCTTTTCGCACACCGGAAAGTAGTTCTCCGTGTAGACCTTGACGATCTCATCCACCTGCGCCTGCAAGGGCTGGCCCTTGATGGTGCCGGACTGTCCCCCGATGTTCGGAATCCCCAGCTTGCCGCACAATTCGAGGGTCTTGATGGTCTTCTGGATCTGGCGGGCGCGCGCCGCCGGGTCGGGGTCAATGTGGTTCCCGTCGCAGCCCACCGAAGAGGCGTAGATGCCGGACGCCTGGATCTTGTCTTTGATCGAGGCGATGGCGGCGTCGTCCAAACGGTCGGGGTTGAGCTGGACCTGCCAGCTCGTGAAGCCTTCGGCCTTGATGAACTCCAGGTTAGCGTCGGAGAACGTGCCGAGAACGCCGATTCTGGGTTTCCAGCTCGGAACCCGTTGGCGCTGCGCCTGGGCGGCGGCAGCCACGGACATGGCAGTCAGAACGGTGCGTCGTGTTATGGTCACGAAACGACAATAGAGCAAATGCGGGTCCGTGCGCAAGGGGGGAGTGGCAGGCGGAAGCGCCTGCNNGGGGCAGACGCTTTCGTCTGCCTTCTTCTACAGTTTCGCTAGCACGCCGTCCAACGCAGCCCGGTCCGGTACGCTGCCCTGGGCCATGCGCGCGCTGCCGCCGCCGCGCCCGCCGGCTTCGCCCAAGGCTGCCTTGAGCGCCTTTCCACAATCGATTCCGGCATCCGCCGACGCGGCCAACAGCACCGAGGGCGGGTCGTCGAGCGCCGCCAGGAAGATCGCCTTGGGTTGCGCCGTGAAGCTTTGGGCAAT
>PLGA01000366.1 GCA_003139735.1 Bryobacterales bacterium
TGCAGCGATTGCGCGCCGCCCAGCACGGCGGCCAGCGCCTGGATAGTGGTCCGCGTCACGTTGTTGTAGGGTTGCTGCCAGGTCAACGAACACCCCGCCGTCTGCGCGTGGAACCGCAGCTTCAAGCTTCGTTCGTTCGCGGCTCCGTAGCGGTCGCGCATGACGTGCGCCCAGATCTTGCGNNTACTTGGCGATCTCCTCGAAGAAATCGTTGTGGGCGTTGAAAAAGAAGCTCAGGCGCGGCGCGAACTCGTCGATATCGAGTCCCCGCTCGAGCGCCCAGTCCACGTATTCGATGCCGTCGCGCAAGGTGAACGCGAGTTCCTGCACGGCGGTCGATCCCGCTTCGCGGATGTGGTACCCGCTGATCGAAATGGGATTGAAGCGAGGGGTTTCGCGCACACCGAATTCGATGGTGTCGGTCACCAGCCGCATGGAAGGCCGCGGCGGGAAGATATACTCCTTCTGCGCGATGTACTCTTTCAGAATGTCGTTCTGCAGGGTGCCCGAGAGGCGCGGCCATTCCACGCCCTGACGCTCCGCCACCGCTAGGTACATGGCCCATAGCACCGCCGCCGGAGAGTTGATGGTCATCGAAACCGTCACCTCGCCCAGCGGGATGCCGCGGAACAGAATCTCCATGTCCTCGAGCGAGCAAACCGAGGCGCCGCACTTGCCCACCTCTCCCGCGCTCAGCGGATGGTCCGCGTCGTAGCCCATCAACGTGGGAAGATCGAAAGCCACCGAAAGGCCGGTCTGCCCCTGATCCAGCAAGTAGCGGTAGCGCAGGTTGGTTTCTTCCGGCGTGGCGAAGCCCGAGAACTGCCGCATGGTCCAGAGCTTGCCGCGGTACATGTCGCGGTGGATGCCGCGGGTGTACGGAAACTCCCCAGGCGCGCCCAGATCGCGGGCGGCGTCGGACCCTTCCAACTGTTCCGGTCCGTACACCGGCTCGACGGGAATCCCACTAATGGTCCGGAATTGCCGCGCGGCGGTTTTCATGAGAGCCCAGCTACAGCTATTATTAACCAAAGGCGGCGGAGAGGGAACCACCCTTATTCCATGAGACTGACGCGACGAAGCTTTCTGGCGGCGCTGCCGGTCGCGGCCCGCGCCCAATCCAAGCCCCCTCTAGCCGCTGCAGCCGCCTGCCTGGAACCGGTCGAAGCCCGGATCCTCGAACTCGTGAACCAGGAGAGAAGCAATCGCCGCCTGCCGCCCCTCCGGTTGGATGAGAAGTTGCGCGAGATCGCCCGGAACTACGACGGCGATATGCTGGCCCGCGGCTTCTTCAGCCACGTCGACCCATCTGGCGATGGTCCCTCCGACCGGATTGCGCGCCAGCACCGCCGCCTGATCGGCGTGACTGGCGAGAACCTGTGGGAGTCTTCTGGCGTGGAGGCCTCGCGGCATGCCGACTTGGCCGCGGAGATCATGCGCGGCTGGATGAGCAGCCCCGGCCACCGCGAAAACATTCTGCACAAGCAATACACCCACCTCGGCGCCGGCGTTTGCGCAGCCGGCTCCGAAATCCGCGCGACCCAGGAGTTTGCGGATATCCAATCCTTGCTGACCCACCCGCTTCCCGCGGCTGTCAAATCCGGATCTCCCGTGGATCTTTCCACCTCCGGACGCAACTCGGCCGAGATGTTTGACATTTGGTCGAAGCGAAATGGACGGGCGATGACCAACGCGGAGCCGATCCCCGGAGCCAGGCTCGAAGCCCCGCCGGGCGTCTACGTCATGCGTTTTTATTTCGCCCGCGGAACCGGACGCTTCGAGATCTATGAAGGCCCCAGCATCGAAATCCGCTGATCCGAGCCGCGAACGTAAGAGAGCGGTTGCCGTTGCGAGTCTTCCCCCCTACGGTGCGATAATAGCCCCATAGAGAGGGGACGGCGCGCATGCCGAGATACATCAACTATTCCCGCTATACCGGCGAAGATCTGGGTATCGACGCCGACGATCTCCTTAAGGCTCTGGCGGATTTCCTGCTCGAGAGCGGTTTCAACACGCAGTACTCCCCGTTCGGCGAGTGGAACGACCGCGAGCGCACCCTCGACGACCTCAAAGAGGCCATCCGGCAGGCTCTCGAAGAGGGCAAGCTCTTCGACGAAGAGAGCCTCCAGCAGATGATGGAGCGCCTCCAATCGCTCTCCCCGGAGCAGATGCAAACGCTGCTCGATAGGCTGGTTCAAAAGATGGTGGACGAAGGCCAAATCACCGTCCAGGACCCCGGCGACCCTCATGCCCCGAATGGCGGCGCGGGCCAGGGCCCCGATTCCAAGGTGAAGTTCGAAGTCACCGACAAGTCGCTCGATTTTCTAGGCTTCAAGACCCTGAAAGACCTGCTGGGATCGCTCGGAAAATCCAGCTTTGGCCGTCACGACACGCGCGACCTGGCCACCGGCATCGAAACGTCGGGTTCTTCCAGGCTGTACGAATTCGGCGACACCCTGAACCTGGACGTGAGCCAGACGTTCTTCTCCGCCATTCGCCGCACAGGCGTTGCCTCGCCCATCGACATCGACTACCAGGACCTGCACGTTCACCAGTGCGAATACCAAAGCTCCTGCGCCACCGTCCTGATGCTCGATTGCAGCCACAGCATGATCCTCTACGGCGAGGATCGCTTTACCCCCGCCAAGAAGGTCGCGCTCGCCCTGGCCCACCTGATCCGCACGCAGTACCCCGGCGACAGTCTCCGTTGCGTGCTCTTCCACGACGGCGCCGAGGAGTTGGCCGTCAGCCAGCTTGCGCGCGTCAAGGTCGGTCCCTACTACACCAACACCCGTGACGGGCTGATTCTGGCGCGGAAGCTGCTGAGCCAGGAGCGCAAGGACATGCGGCAGATCGTCATGATCACCGACGGCAAGCCCAGTTGCATTACGCTCGACGACGGCCGCACCTACCGCAACGCATTCGGTCTGGACCCCTTGGTCATCGGCCGAACGCTGGAGGAAGTGAGCCGCTGCCGGAAGCAGGGCATCCTCATCAATACATTCATGCTGGCGAGCGACTACGGCTTGGTGAATTTCGTACGCCAGGTGACCGAGATGTGCCGTGGGAAAGCCTATTTCACCACCCCGTACACGCTCGGGCAGTATCTGTTGATGGACTATATGAACCGCAAAACGCGGACGATTCACTGAGCCGCCTTTCACGCTACATTGGAATCGTCGCTCGCACTCGCGTAACTAACGGGAATGTCTTCCATGTTCAGCATTGTCCTGACGGTGATTTGCGCCAGCCAACTCTACTGGTTCTGGCGCGCCGGCGCCCGCATCCGCAAAGCCTTCCGCAAGACATCCGCCGGACTTGCGGCATGCGCGGCGGCGCTGGCCGTGTACTTTCTCATGCTGGCCTTCAACGTCGGATGGTTGAATGGCAGGCAAACCCCAACCCACCTGACGCCCGGCGAAGTCCTGTTGGGCGCGCCGTTCACCTTGTGGCTCGCCTGTTCCCTGGTTTCCTCTCTCCTCCTGGCGTTCTTCTGGATTGCCGTGTCCATCCTCCGAGCGCCGTTTTGGGCGGCGAGGAAACTGGGTCGAACGCCGGCGCCTGAAATCCAGTCGCCGCCGCGCCGGGACTTTCTCAAGCAAACGGCCAACGTCGTTGCCGCCGCGCCCTTTGTCGCCGGGGCCTACGGTTTTTTCAAGGGGCGGCTGGACCTGGAAGTCACCCGCCAGCCCATCCATTTGACGCGCCTCCCCAAGGCGTTCCAGGGCTTCCGAATCGCGCAACTCTCCGACATTCACATCGGCCCGTTTATGACGCAGGACCAAATCCGCAAATACGCGGACATGGCCAACGCGCTCAAGCCCGATCTCACCGTGCTGACCGGCGATTTTGTCACTTGGGATGCGGCCACTCAACAGGCCGTCGTCCAGGCGCTTTCCGGTCTCACAGCGCCGTTCGGCGTATTCGGCTGCCTGGGCAATCACGACGCCTACGCAAGAGTCGAGGATTCCATCACGCAATTGTTCCTGCAGACCGGCATACGCATCCTGCGCCGCCAGAACGTCGCCGTCGCCACCCGTGGCGAATCGCTCAACCTGATAGGCATCGACTACACCGGCAAGTTCGTCATGGGGTCGAGAACCGAGGGCGTCTCCGAACATTACCTGGACGGCGTGCAATCGCTGATCGACCCGGACCGCGTCAACATTCTGCTCAGCCACAATCCCAACACTTTCGACCGTGCGGCCGAACTGGGCATCGATCTCAGCCTGGCCGGCCACACGCACGGCGGCCAGGCCGCGCTGGAGTTCATCAGCCCGGAGCTTGCGCCCAGCCGCCTGGTCACTCCCTACGTGGCCGGATTGTTCGCCAGAACCGGCGGCCAGCTTTATGTGAACCGCGGCATTGGCACCATCGGCGTGCCCATCCGCATCGGCGCGCCGCCCGAGATTACGCTCTTCGAACTGACACGGGTCTGACCCCCGGTTGATTTCAGGCGCCGAAATCGTTTATAGTTCGATTCGAATTTAGTTTTCGGCGTAGAACGAACATCGGAGGAATCCGTGTCCACATCGCGATCGGTTCGATATTCGCTTGGCTTGGCCTTCGTGGCGATGCTCGCCGGCCCCACCGGGAGCAGGGCTTTTCAGGCTGCCCCGCCGTCCGCCGGCAGTCCGCCCGCGCCGGTGCGGCTCACCTCGGAGGAAGATCACCAGCGACTCATGGGCCTTCTTCACATGACCGAAATTCGCCCTGGCAAGAACGGCAGTAACCGTGACGCCCCAAACTACGCGAACTACGACGAGTCCAAGGCCAATCCCTATCCCAACCTGCCGGACCCTCTAGGAGTCTGTCGGAGA
>PLGA01000555.1 GCA_003139735.1 Bryobacterales bacterium
GCGCGAAGGGGATAGTAAAGGTGCGGATGCGCTGGCGGTCACCGAGGAAGACGCGCTGCGCCACATCTACGCCGGCGGCATCGGCGATGCCAACGTACACGGTTCCCACGGGCGCAGTCTTCGCGCCGGCGGGCGCCGCGGGACCGGCCAGCCCGGTAACGGAAAGGGCGTAGTCCGAACCGGTGCGGCGGCGCGCGCCCTTTGCCATGGCTTCCGCCGTCTCCCGGCTGACGGCTCCGAACCGGTCGAGCGTCTCGGGGCTGACGCCCAGCAACTCGGTCTTCATTTCGTTGGAATAGGTAATCAACCCGCCCAGGAAGTAGCCGGAGCTGCCGGGAACCGAAGTGATGCGCTCGCCCAGCATGCCGCCGGTGCAGCTCTCCGCAACCGAAACGGTGGCGCGGTTCTGGCGCAACAGGCCGCCCACGACCACCTCAAGCGGGTCGCCGTTTCGCGAGTAGATGCGGTCGCCGAGCAGCAGGTCGATGGGTCCGCCCACTTCCACCAGCAGGGCGTCGGCTTCGGCCACAGTGGCGCAACGGGCGCGCAAATGAACCTGAATCTCACCGTTGGCCGCCAGGATGGTCGTGACGGGGTTGGAGTACTTCTTGTAGACCGGCGCGATGAGCTGGTCCAGGTCGGATTCCCCCATGCCGGCCACGCGCAGGCACAGGGTGCGGATGGCCATGGGCGGCGCCATGCGCTTCAGGCGCGGCAGACAACGGCGCTCGAACATGGCCTGCAATTCGTGCGGCGGCCCGGGCAGAAGCATGACCACCGCGCCGGAATCCTCGATCCACTGGCCGGGAGCGGTGCCACGGTCGTTCGGGAGGATGGCGGCGCACTCGACGACGAAGGCCTGGCGCTTGTTGATCTCGGCCATTTTTCGATTGGCCTGCGCGAAGCGGCGCTCCAGCCATTCCGCGATTTCCGTGGAGAACGCCAGCTTGCGGTCGAGCGCCAGGGCCACGGCTTCGCGCGTCACGTCGTCTTCGGTAGGTCCCAAGCCGCCGGAGACAATCAGGATCGGCGCGTTCGACAACGCGCGGCGAATGGCGCCGGCCAGCCGCTCGCGGTCGTCGCCGATCACGCTCTTGGCTACCACTTCGACGCCGATGTTGTTCAGTTCGGAGGTGAGATAGAGGGAGTTGGTATCGACGCGGTTGGGCGTCAGCATCTCCGAGCCGCAAGCGATGATTTCCGCGTTCATCGAGTCAGCGGGAAGCCCTTGATCCCGACGTCCACGCGGAAGAGGGCGTTGGTGGTGGCGACCACCATGGCGCGCGAGGGCGTGAACGCCAACCCCACGATGCCGGGCCCGGAGAGGAACAACTCGGCGCGCCGCGCGGGATCGATGCGCACCACGCCCTTACGGCCGGAAATGGAAGCGGCCACGTAGAGCCGGCCCTCCTCGTCGAACGCCATGCCCTGCGGTCGGCCCAGGCCGCGGTAAAAAACCTCCACCATGCCGGCGTGCGAAATTCGGTAGACCGCGTCGTAGCTCGAGGTGGTCGGTCCGGTGACGTAGAGATAGCCATCGGGACCGAATGCCAAATGGTACGCCGCGATGGAGGGTTCTAGCGTGGCGAACACGAAGATCTGCCGGTTGGGGCCGACCTTGAAGATCGTGCCGCTGCGGTCGCCCACGTAGAGATTATGTTCGTCGTCGAAGGCCAGCCCGCTGGCCACTCCCATGCCTTCCACGAAAACGGACATGTTCCCGGTGGGCGTGGCCTGGTAGACGAAGCCGTCGTAGCGGCTGGAGATGTAAAGCACGCCCTGGCTGTCGAAAATCAAGCCGGTGGCATTCATCAGATCGTTGATAAAAGGCTTGACGTTGAAATTCAGATCGACCTTGAAAACCGCCACGGGGGTCTTCTGTCCGCGCGACCCGCTGTAAGTGGCATAGAGGTTGCCGAAGGCGTCCACCGCGGGGTTGGCCACGGGGTGGAGGCTGTCGGCTACCTGCACGCCGATGTCGCAAGCCCAGGAATCGCTCGAGTGCTGGCCGGACTGGACCACCAATTGCCCCGCCGTGGCGCCTTCCGGCACGCGGGCGATGACCAGGGCGTCCGAGCCGATGATGATGGGCGCGCCCATTTCGCCAATCGTGACGCGCGGGTGCGCGGCTTTGGCGAAGCCTTTCCCGCGGATCTGCAACTCGCCGCCGGCGATGGCGGCGGGGGGCGTTACCTCGGAGATCTGCGGTTTGGGGTCGGACGATTTCCGGACAGGCATGGTTAATACAGATTGAACCATCCGGCTGCCAATAACACAAGAGCCGCGTAGACGCCCGCCATGGCGTCGTCCGCATTGATGCCGATTCCGCCGGGCAGCGCCTCCAACTGCCGGACGGGCGCGGGCTTCCAGATATCGAACAGGCGAAATAGCGCGAAGGCCGCCAGAAAGCTCTTCCAGTTGTAGACGCGCGCTCCGGCCAGAGCGATCCACTGGCCCAGGACTTCATCCACGACCACGCAGCCTGGGTCCTTCACGCCCATGGCTTGCGCGGTGACTCCGGCGGACCAAACAGCCGGGAACCACAGCGCCGCCGCCATCGCCAGGAATCCCCACCACGCGAGGCCGGCGTAGACCAACACCGCGCCGATGATGGCGGCGGCGGCCGAACCGGCGGTGCCGGGCGCGAACGGAGCATAGCCGCACCCGAACCAGGAGGAGACCAGATTAGCGAGTTTCAAGCGAGATTTGGTCGTCACTCTGCAGTTCCGTTGTGGTGGGGCAGGCGATTCGCCTGCCAGCGNNCCGACGCCCAATTGCCCAGGTCGACCATCCGGCATCGTTCGCTGCAAAACGGAAATTCGGGTTCCCCCAGTTTCACTTCCTGTTTCCTGCAAATCGGGCATTTCATAAAACGGCGGCCAGAGGCGCGATGCCAATCAATCCGGGGACGGCGAACTGCGGCGCGGATTCGGTGGGTTCGAGCAGCGTGCCGACCACGTCGTAATCGTGCGACTCGGTGATTCGCAGGCGGCGTATCTCGCCGGGGCGCGGTTCGGCGCCTTCGAAATCGTTGATCAGCGTGACGCCATCGATCTCGGGAGCCTGCACGGCCATGCGCGCCTCCCATAGCAGAGGGGTTTCCGCGGACGGCCCTTCCACCAGCACGGAGACTTCACTTCCCACCAGCCGGCGGTTGCGGGTGCGCGCGATGCGGCGCTGGATGGCCATCAGACGCTGCCTGCGGGCCGGGATGATGCGGCCGTCCACCTTGCCGTAGAGCGCGTAGCTGGCGCTGGTGTCCTCATCGGAATAGGCAAAGACGCCGAGATTATCGAAGCGGGCCTCTTTCACGAAATCGCACAGCTCCTGGAAGTCGGCGTCGGTCTCGCCGGGAAAGCCAACGATAAAGCTGGTGCGGATGGCCACGCCGGGAATCGTACGGCGGACGCGCTCCAGCAGTTTCAGGAAAACGTCGCCGGAGGCCCCGCGCTTCATGCGGCGCAGAACGCTGGCGCTCGCGTGCTGCAAAGGCATGTCGATGTATTTCACCAGCGAAGCGTGCGCGGCCACGGCGTCGAGCAGTTTCTGGGTGACCTTGTTAGGGTAGGCGTAGAGGAAGCGAATCCACTTCTCGCCGCCGGTTTCGATTCCGGCCAGCCGTTCGAGCAACAGCGCCAAGCCGTTGCGCAGGCCGAAATCTTCTCCATAGCAGGTGGTGTCCTGGCCGATCAGGTTGATTTCGCGGACACCCTGCCGGAACAGCCGCGTGGCCTCCGCAACCACCGATTCGAAACGGCGGCTGCGGAACGCGCCGCGATACTGCGGGATGACGCAGAACGTGCAGGGATGGTCGCAGCCTTCGGC
>PLGA01000593.1:0-9057 GCA_003139735.1 Bryobacterales bacterium
GTGGTCTCGGTGCGCGGCAGTGTCGTGGATATACGGTTCGATTCACACTTGCCGCCCATCTACTCGCTGCTGCACGCGAAGGAAGGGAAAGTTGCCATCGAGGTTTTGGCGCAACTCGATGCGCACAGCGTTCGGGGAATCGCGCTGACCCCAACCGAAGGACTCGCCCGCGGCAACTCCGTGGAAGACACGGGCGGGGAGTTGAAGGCGCCGGTCGGCAAAGGGATTCTCTCGCGAATGTTCGACGTTTTCGGGAACGCCATCGACCGTCTGCCGGCGCCGGCCGGCATCCAATGGCGCAACGTCCATCGATCTCCGCCGCCGCTAACCCAGCGTTCCACCAAGTCCGAGATCTTCGAAACCGGGATCAAGGCCATCGACGTGTTGGTACCGCTCGAGCGCGGCGGCAAAGGCGGCCTGTTCGGCGGGGCTGGCGTGGGCAAGACGGTATTGCTCACCGAAATGATTCACAACATGATCGAGCACCAGAAGGGCGTGAGTATCTTCTGCGGGATTGGCGAACGATGCCGTGAGGGCGAGGAACTCTACCGGGACATGAAGGCGGCAGGCGTGCTGCCGAACATGGTGATGGTGTTCGGGCAGATGAACGAACCGCCGGGCAGCCGCTTCCGTGTGGGCCATGCGGCGCTGACGATGGCCGAGTATTTCCGGGACGACGAGCATCGCGATGTGCTGTTCCTGGTCGACAATATCTTCCGCTTCATCCAGGCCGGCATGGAGGTGTCCGGCTTGCTGGGCCAAATGCCGTCGCGTCTGGGATATCAGCCCACCATGGGCACCGAGCTGTCGGGGTTGGAAGAACGCATCGCTAATACGGATACCGGCGCCATCACCTCGATTCAGGCGGTGTATGTGCCGGCCGACGATCTGACCGACCCGGCGGCGGTACACACCTTCTCGCACCTGTCCACGTCGATTGTCCTTTCGCGCAAGAGGGCGAGTCAAGGGCTTTTTCCGGCTATCGACCTGCTGCAATCCAGTTCCAAGATGGCTACGCCCGGAATCGTCGGCAAGAGGCATTATCTCCTGGCGCAGGAGATTCGCCGCACACTCGCGCAGTACGAGGACCTTAAAGACATCATCTCCATGCTCGGTTTGGAACAACTGGCGCCGGAAGACCGCAGCGTAGTCGCCCGCGCCCGGCGGTTGGAGCGGTTCCTCACCCAGCCGTTTTTCGCCACCGAGCAGTTTAGCGGAATCAAAGGGAAACTCGTCAGCCTCAAGGACTCTCTCGACGGCTGCGAGCGAATCCTGCGCGATGAATTCAAAGACTATCCGGAAAGCGCCTTGTATATGATCGGGGCGATTGACGAAGCGAAAGAGAAATTCCAACCCGGCAAGCCGGCGGCGAAAAGCGACCCGGGGGCCAAGTCCGGCGTCAAGCCCGATGCGAAAGGCGCAGAACCCAAGCCTGACGCCAATGACAGCCCGAAGCCCGAGGCCAAGCCGACGCCTGAACCGGAGGTCGCCCATGCCGCAGCCGGCGCTCATGAATCTTAAGGTTCTGCTGCCGTTCGAAATCTTCGCCGACAAAACCGGCGTTTCGCGCATCGTCGCCGAAACCCGCGAGGGTTCCTTCGGACTGTTGCCACACCGGCTGGACTGCGTTGCGGCGCTTGCTCCCGGAATTCTGATCTACCAGCTCGGAGCCCAAGCCGAGGTTTATATGGCCGTCGATGAAGGCGTGCTGGTCAAGACCGGCCTGGATGTGCTCATCTCCGTCCGCAACGCGATTGGCGGAACGGACCTCGGTCAACTGCATGCGGCGGTGGAGCGGGAGTTTCTGCATCGGAACGAACGGGAGCAGAGCGTCCGCTCGGTGATGGCGAAAATGGAAAGCGATTTCATCAGCCGCTTAGCGGAGTTTCATCGTGAGTGAAGACTCGGAATTCAGCCGGGCAGTCGCCGCGAAGGCGGCGCGCAAGCTAAGGGCGCAGCGCAATTCCACCCAGGGCGTATGGTTCGGCTTGGGGATGATGGGGCTTGTCGGCTGGTCGGTGGCGATTCCAGCGCTCGCCGGCACGGCGCTCGGCATCTGGCTGGACAGCCATCATCCGGGGAGTCATTCCTGGACGCTGACGCTGCTGATTGTCGGCCTGGCAATCGGCTGTTTCAATGCCTGGCACTGGGTAGACAAGGAAAACAAGGAAATGCGAGAGGACGAGGAGAACCGCGATGACTGACCCTTTGGGTCTGGTGCTGGCTCTCGTAACCGGCATCTCGCTCGGCGCAATGTTCTTCGGCGGCCTTTGGTGGACAGTTCAGAAGGGCGTCTCTTCTAAGCAGCCGGCGCTCTGGTTCCTCGGCAGCCTGTTACTGCGAACCTGGCTTACCCTGGCCGGCTTCTATTTTGTGGCGCGCGGCAACTGGGTGCGGCTGCCGGTTTGCCTCGTTGGATTTGTCGCGGCCCGGCTGATCGTAACGCGGTACACGCGCCCGGAGGCCAGCCATGCACATTAGTCCCGATCAAACGATCTTCTGGCAATACGGGTTTCTCAAACTCAATGCCACCATACTGTTCACGTGGGCGCTGATGGTCGTTCTGGCCGCCGGTTCCAGACTCGTCACGGGCAAACTTTCCACCGGACTGGAACGCTCCCGCTGGCAGAACCTTCTCGAAATTCTCGTCACCGGGATAGAGAAGCAAATCGAAGAGGTAGGCCTGAGTGAGCCGCGGAAGTATATCGGCTTTCTGGGAACGCTCTTCGTATTTGTCGCCGCGGCCAGCATCTGTACCGTGATTCCCGGCTACGATCCGCCGACCGCCTCGCTCTCGACCACGGCCGCGCTCGCGCTGTCGGTGTTCGTGGCCGTGCCGCTCTTCGGCATCGAGGAGCAAGGCGTGCTCAACTACCTCAAGTCCTATGCGGCGCCGACGCCTATGATGCTGCCGTTTAACATCATCAGCGAACTTTCGCGCACGTTGGCGCTAGCCATCCGTTTGTTCGGCAACATGATGAGCGGAGCGATGATTGTCGGCATTCTACTCACGATCACGCCGTTTATCTTTCCGGTCGTCATGACGATGCTCGGCCAGTTGACCGGCATGGTGCAGGCTTATATCTTTAGCATCCTGGCGGCTGTGTACATCGCGGCCGCAACCCGAGTCCGTAAGCCCAAGCCTCAATCTACGCAAGGCGTTGCAGCATGAACTATAACAACACAAGGAGATACTGTGGATAACATAACTATTGTCGCGGTGGCATCGATTGTCATCGCCGGTATTACCACCGGATTCGGCGCCATCGGCCCCGCGCTGGCGCAAGGGAGGGCCGTTGCATCGGCGCTAACCGCGCTGGCCCAGCAGCCGGATGCCTCCTCTACAATCACGCGAACCTTGTTTGTGGGGCTGGCGATGATCGAGTCCATGGTGATTTACTGCCTGCTGATCTCGCTGATTCTCATTTTCGTTAACCCATTCTGGAACCACGTGATCGCCCAAACCGCGGGGAAGTGACCCATGCTTATCGATTGGTTTACCGTCGCGGCGCAGGCGCTCAACTTTCTCATCCTGGTATGGTTGATGAAACGCTTCCTTTACAAGCCGGTTCTCAACGCGATCGATGCGCGGGAGAAGCGGATTTCGACGGAACTCGCCAACGCCGACGCGCAAAAGGTTGAAGCCCAAAAGGAGCACGACGAATTCCAGCAAAAGAACACGGAGTTCGACCAGCAGCGCGCCGCCCTCATGAGCAAAGCGACAGGCGAGGCGCAGGCAGAACGCCAGCGGCTCCTCGACGATGCGCGGAAAGCCGCCGCCGATTCGAGTTCAAAACGGCAGGAAGCCTTGGTGAACGAGGAGCAGAACCTGCATCAGGCAATCAGCCGGCGGATGCAGCAGGAAGTTTTCGCCATTGCGCGAAAGGCCCTCACCGATCTCGCCACGGTCAGCCTGGAAGAGCGCCTGGGTGAGGTGTTCACCCGCCGCTTGCGAGAAATGGATGGCAAGCCGAAAGCAGCTCTCGGCGACGCTCTTAAAACATCCTCGGGTCCAGGCGTCGTGCGCAGTGCGTTCGACCTTCCCGCGGACCAGCGCGCCGCCATCCAAAACGCGCTCAACGAAACCTTCTCGGCGGAGGTCCGCGTCCGTTTTGAGACAGCGCCGGACCTCATCGGCGGTATTGAACTCACAGCCAGCGGGCAAAAGGTGGCGTGGAGCATCGGGGATTATCTAGCGTCCATGGAACGGGGCATCGAAGAACTTCTGAAAGAGAAGGACAAACCTGAAGCCAAAGCCGCGCCTAAACCTGAGTCCAAGCCGGAAGTCAAAGCAGAAGCTAAGCCCAAGCCTGAACCTGAGTCCAAGCCGCAAGTCAAAGCGGAAGCCAAGCCCAAGCCTGAACCTGAGTCCAAGCCGGAAGTTGAAACCGAGGCGAAGCCCAAGCCTGAACCTGAGCCCAAGCCGGAAGCCGAAACCGAGGCGAAGCCCAAGCCTGAACCTGAGTCCAAGCCGGACGCCGAAACGGAGGCAAAGCCCAAGCCTGAACCTGGGTCCAAGCCGGAAGCCGAAACGGAGGCAAAGCCCAAGGCTGAACCTGAAGAACCAAAGCCAGGAACAAAGGGGCAATGACCATGGAACCCGAGAGCCTCCGGAACGATTTTGACCGGGTGTTTACCGGCATCAACCAGGTGCTGGAATCGTTCACGCCGCACCTGACGCTGCGGGAAGTGGGCACGGTCACCAGTGTTGCCACCGGCATCGCCAAAGTGTCGGGGTTGCCCGGCGTGGGCTTCGACGAAGTGTTGACGTTTCCCGGCGGCTTGCTCGGCATCGCGTTCAATGTGGACGAGGACGAAATTGGCGTCGTTCTGCTCGGCGAGTACTGGCATCTCCACGCGGGAGACGAAGTGCAGCGCACTGGCCGGGTGATGGATGTGGCCGTAGGCGACGGATTGCTAGGGCGCGTCATCGACCCGCTCGGCCGTCCACTCGATGGCCGCGGACCTGTCGCTTCCAGCACACGCCTGCCTGTGGAACGCCCCGCCCGCGCCATCATGGACCGCGAACCCGTTACAACGCCGCTCCAGACCGGCCTAAAGGTGGTCGATGCGCTCATTCCCGTTGGACGCGGCCAGCGCGAACTGATTCTCGGCGACCGCCAGACGGGCAAGACCGCCATTGCTCTCGACGCCATCCTCAACCAACGCGGCCAGAATGTACTGTGCGTCTATTGCGCCATTGGCCAGCGCGCCTCCGCCGTCGCTAAGGCCGTGGCGACGCTGCGGGAGAAGGGCGCGATGGAGTACACCGTCCTCGTGGTAACCGAAGGAGACGCCCCTCCGGGTCTCGCCTACATCGCCCCGTACGCCGCCACCAGCATCGCGGAGTTTTTCATGGAGGCGGGCCGGGATGTGCTGATCGTTTATGACGACCTCACCAATCACGCGCGCTCCTACCGCGAGCTCTCTCTGCTGCTGCGCCGCCCGCCCGGCCGGGAAGCGTTTCCCGGCGACATTTTTTATCTTCACTCGCGCCTGCTGGAACGCGCCACGCACTTGCTCAAGGAACTCGGCAACGGATCCCTCACCGCGCTGCCAATCATCGAAACCGAAGCGCAAGACATTTCCGCCTATATCCCGACTAACCTGATTTCCATCACCGATGGGCAGATCTATCTCTCGCCGACTCTATTCGAATTGGGGGTTCTGCCTGCGGTCGATGTCGGCAAGTCGGTGTCGCGCGTCGGCGGCCAGGCGCAACGAGCGGCCTACCGCGCGGTGGCGGGCGACCTCAAGCTGGCCTATGCGCAGTTTGAGGAACTCGAGACCTTCTCACGGTTCGGAGCACGCTTGGACGAAGGCACCCGCAAGACCATCGAGCACGGCCGGCGAATCCGCGCCTGCCTCAAACAGCCGGAATACGCCCCTGTGCCCGTGACCGCGCAAATTGCCGTACTATTGGCATTGACGGCGGAATTCTTTGACCGCGTGCCCCTGGACCAGATGGACGAAGCCGTGCGCGCCCTTGGCGATGCGACCCCGGATATCCCTGCCGACGTATGCGGGCGATTGGATACAGCCGCGAAACTGAGCACTGAGGATCGTGAGGCGATTGTCGCGGTCGCGCGCAAGGCGCTTGCTCGTTTCCAGCCCAAACCGGAACCTGAGAAGAAGAAATGAGCGACACCACGGCCGGTATGCGGCGAAAGATCGCCGGAGCCGGGGATCTCCAATCCGTCGTCCGCACCATGAAGGCCGTGGCCGCATCGAGCATCGGGCAGTACGAGAAATCGGTCCGCGCACTGGCGGACTTCAATCGCGCCGTGGAACTCGGGTTGGGCGCATGCTTCCGGGAAAACGGTCCCGCTCCTTTGACCCCGGAACGGAAGGCGCCGGGCGTCATCGGCGCGGTCGTGTTCGGATCGGACCAGGGACTGGTGGGACAGTTCAACGATGTGGTGGCCGATTTTGCGATCGAAACCCTGTCGGCCCTGCCAGGCAGGCACGAGGTTTGGGCCGTCGGCGAGCGCGTTCATGAGCGCTTGGCGGACGCGGGCCTGGCGCTGCGGGGGCTCTTTCCCGTGCCGAACTCCGTCAAGGCCATTACCCCGCTCGTCGGCCAGATCCTCCTGGGCGCCGAGGCGCGCGAACAGCGCGGTGAAGTCGCCGAACTCCACCTCTTCCACAACTGTCCCAAGTCAGGGTCAGTCTATGAGCCCGTCGACCAGCGCCTGTTACCGCTAGACGAAGAATGGCGACACAAGCTGGCTGCGGCGCCGTGGCCGACGGCAAGTTTGCCTCAAGTCATAGGGGGCGGCTCTGCGACCTTGCGGGCATTCATCAGTGGATATCTATTCGTGTCGATCTTCCGGGCGTGCGCCGAATCGCTAGCGAGCGAAAACGCCAGCCGCCTGGCAGCCATGCAACGCGCCGACAAGAATATCGACGAATTGCTGGAGGACCTCAATCGCACATTTTATCGTCTGCGCCAGAATGGCATCGACGAGGAGTTGTTTGACGTCGTCTCCGGCTTCGAAGCGCTGACGCCGAAAGGATCAAGATGAAAATAAGTTCGCAGGATTTCCGGGTGCGGTCCGGAGACAAGGTCAAACTCACAGACTGGCCCACGATTGTGAAACCCTTTTGTGAGTCGAAGAAGGATTATCAGGTCCTCCTGGGAGAACACATTGAGAAGTTGAGCTCGCTGCAACGCCTCCACTACGCTTCCAACCGCTATGCGTTGCTGCTGATTTTTCAGGGGATGGACGCTGCCGGCAAGGACGGCGCNNCATGATTTTCTCTGGCGCACCACCTGCCGGCTGCCCCAACGCGGGTACATCGGCATCTTCAACCGCTCCTATTATGAGGAGGTCCTGGTGGTTCGCGTGCATCCGGAGATTCTTCGCATCCAGGGGCTTTCGGAAGAGTTGCGCGACGAGAAAACCATCTGGGAGGAGCGCTATCGCTCCATCCGGGACCTGGAGAGCCACCTTTATCGCAACGGAACGCGAACGGTCAAAATATTCCTCCACCTTTCGCAGGAAGANNCGCATTGATGAGCCCGACAAGAACTGGAAATTCAGCTCCGCGGACATTCACGAGAGGAAATATTGGAAGCGCTACATGGAGGCGTACGAAGCCTGTCTGAGCGCGACCAGCACTCATCACGCGCCCTGGTACGTGGTTCCCGCCGACGATAAGGAGAACGCTCGCCTGGTTGTTTCCCAAATTGTGCTGGATTCTCTGAATGAACTGAAAATGGCGTATCCCAAGACCACCGCGAAACGTGCGAAGGAATTGAAGTCGATCCGCAAGCTGCTAACGAAATAAGGCGCCAATTATGGCCAAGAGTAGCGGAGACCAATGAGTAAACAGATTCTGTACCCCCTGCGATTCGCGCCGATCTACCAGTATCGGCTCTGGGGCGGCCGGCGTTTGGGCGATCTGCTCACCGAGCCGCTGCCAGGTAATGGCCCTATCGGCGAGGCGTGGGTGCTTAGCGATCGCGACGACTTTCAAAGCCGTGTTGCCGATGGATCGCTCAAAGGCCGCGCCATCTCTGAACTGCTGGCGCAGTTTCCAGAACAGGTCATGGGAAAGCTGGCCGGGCGATTCGGCCGATTTCCGCTGCTGCTGAAGTTCCTCGACGCACTTGAAATGCTCTCGGTGCAGGTGCACCCCTCGGATGCGCACCCCGACCTGCTGCCAGCGGGCGAGACTGGAAAGACCGAGGCATGGGTCGTGCTGGAGGCGGGGCCGAAGAGCCTCATCTACTCGGGACTGAAGCCAGGTACAACCGAAGCCGGTCTGCGGCATGCGCTTACGAACGGAGGGGTAGCGGAGTGCCTCGCATACTTCACTCCGCAGCCCGGTGACGCCGTGTTCACACCGGCTGGGATGGTTCACGCTCTGGGCGGCGATATCGTAGTGTTCGAGGTTCAGCAGAACAGCGACGTGACGTTTCGCTTGTATGACTGGAACCACATCGATGCGACGACCGGCAAGCCGCGCGCGCTGCAGGTCGATCAGGCGCTTGCCTGCATTGACTTTGGCGAGCGTGCGGGCGGCGGTTTGGCGGCGCCCGTGGTGGAAACCACCACGCCTGTGAAACGAGAGCGGCTCTTCCACTGTGAACAGTTCCGGTTGTCGCGCCTGCAGGGGGAGGCGCCGTTTGCGGTTGGCGCGCCAGGAGCGCCGAGCGTGCTGGTATGCATCGGGGGCGCTGGCCAGATCGAGCAAGCTGGCGCCGCTTACGCCGTAGCGAAGGGAAACGTGTTTCTGTTGCCCGCGGCGATCGGAACCTGCACTTTTCAACCGCGCGGCGCAGTGAGCATGCTGGAAATCGGGATACCGGAATGAAAAGGCTGATCGTATTCGATTTGGACGGCACGCTGGCCGAAAGCAAGTCTTCTCTTGACGCCGAAATGTCGCGGCTCTTGCGTGATCTCCTCGGCATTGTCAAGGCGGCCGTGATATCCGGAGGCGATTGGCCGCAATTTGAAAAACAGGTACTCTCCCATCTTCCCCATGACGCAAACCTGGCGAATTTATCTATTCTGCCCACATGTGGAACCAAGTTCTTTCGCTACGCAGGCG
>PLGA01000593.1:9084-10140 GCA_003139735.1 Bryobacterales bacterium
GCGCTGGGTCAGCAGGCGCCCTTGGAAGAAAAGAAGAAATGGGACCCCGATTTTGCCAAGCGGAAGAAGATCAAAGCGATTCTCGACGCTTTGATCCCTGAGTTTTCCGTCCGCATGGGCGGCGCGACGTCCGTGGATGTCACCAAGCCGGGCATAGACAAGGCCTATGGAATCGGAAAACTGAGAGACGTTCTTGGCATTTCGTTGAAGGAAATGATTTTCATTGGCGATGCCTTGTTCCCAGGAGGGAACGACTATCCCGCGGAACAGGCGGGGGTCGTTTCGATTCCGGTTCGGGGGCCCCACGAGACGAAGCGGGTTATCGAAGCAATCATCGCTTGTTTATCGGATCGCGGCCAGGAAACGTTAAGCCTGTGAGGAACACCTAGTGGGTGGATTTAAGTTGCAGCGCCTGGGACTCATGATGGAGCCGGACCCGGGCGATCCCCAGGAGGTGGAAGGCGTGCTGAATCCCGCGGCCGCTCGCGGACCCGATGGCTTGCTCTACCTGTTCCCGCGGCTGGTAGCGAAGGGGAACTACTCGCGCATCGGCATTGCACGGGTGCGGTTCAACGAAGCCGGCGATCCGGCCGGCGTCGAGCGGCTGGGCATCGCACTGCAGCCGGAAGCCGACTATGAGCTGCACCCCGGCGGCGGCGGGTGCGAGGACCCTCGGATCACGTTTGTGGAACCGCTTAAACGTTACCTGATGACTTACACCGCGTTTTCGGCCCGAGGCCCTCGAATCGCTTTCGCGGTATCGGAGGACCTCTTTCACTGGAAGCGTCTGGGGCTCGCGACCTTTGGCAGGTATCACGGCATCGAAATCGGCGACGAGGACGACAAAGATGCCAGCGTCTTCCCTGTCGCCGTCCCTAATCCATTCGGGCAAGCGGAACTGGCCATGCTCCACCGGCCNNNCACCTCGGCCATTTTGCCTGTCATCACCGGCTGGCTACTCCCGTGTCGCCCTGGGAGCGGCTGAAGATCGGCGGCGGCACTCCGCCCATCCTAACCCGGCACGGATGGCTGATCGTTTACCACGGCGTGAGCGAA
>PLGA01000598.1 GCA_003139735.1 Bryobacterales bacterium
AACAACATTTTGAAATCGTTGGATGGAATCGGCGAACTGCTTGTCGTTATCCGCGCTTGCTTCCAGGGCTTTAAGGCGAGTGTCAAATTCCGCGTTCTGGAATCCCTGTTTATGGAGCTCATCATACTCCGCCCGCACTTGATGCAACGCCTGAAGGGCGGAGTTCTGGTCAGGCTGGGGAAAGTTGATGTCGAAAGCGATAACGCGCGCCTGCGCTTCATGGAGGTAGTCCACCGCCCGGGCAAAGTAGCTCCGCGGGAACGGCCAACGGCCAAGAACGTCCTGGCTCTTCTGGTCGATGGCCACAATCACCACCGCAGGTCCCGGCAAACGCCTCCCGCGAAGATTGAACCGCATATCAAGTGTCTTGAGCTCGATGTTGGCGAGGAATTCTAATATGGGGTGGTGCGTGTGAGTGACGTAGAGAAGGGTGTAGAGCGTTAAGGAAATCAGGCAAACCGAAACACTAATGGCAAACCCAGCGCGGTGCCGTTTGGTAAAGTGGAAAACACCCGAAAATGCTTTAGAGGCCCAATTGGGGATGCCCATCTTCAAAATTTTCGGCGGTTTGCTGGGAGGGCGTGTTATCCCTTGCGACCGAACAGTGGGAGGAATGCCATCAAGCCAGCCCGAGCCTCACCGCGTTATGACATGCGGTCTATCGCCAAGCCCGGCATCGACTTGGGGCGCAGCCTTCCCCTCAACCTCCCTATTGCCGGGAGTCCAGGTTTAGTGGCACCCGCAGGGGTAGGTCGGGGAAGTAAATTCCTGGAGAATTCCCGCCAGAATGCCAGTTGTGTTGCCCGAACCTTGATTGGCGTTATTGGCAGCGGTCTGCGCGGCGCTGGAGTTCGAGTTGGCACTGCCCAAGGCAGTGGTGCCGCTGTTAAGGACGGTCGAGGCCTCACCCAATAAACCCACTGTGCTGTCTGAACGGCGACTCACAACCCCCGCTCCAACTCCGGCCCCGGCGCTCCGGCTGCGCCTGCCACTTCAGCAAATGGGCAATCAGGACGCCGAGACGAGAGAGCAGTTCACGCCGCTCTCGCTTTCCCATGTCTTCGATCTCCTCGGCGATGTGCGCGAGGTCCGCATCCGCCGCCCGGCCTGAGCGCAGAAGCTCCGCGTTGCGGATGGTCCATTCGTGGAAGTCCCGATCATAGAGGTCATACCCCGATTACAGAGCGCCGATTGCGGGCGTGCGCCATGCGCCGACTCCGAGCCGCGAACGTGAGAGAGCGGTTGCCGGCGCGAAACTCTACCACTCTCTTACGTTCGCGGCTCCGTCTGGAGTACTCCCAGCTTCCGCTAAACTGAGAGCAGGATGCAACCACTCGTGGGGATGGATCTGGCCTCGCTGCGCGAGGCGCTGGGTCCGGACCAGCCGGCATTCCGCGCCAAACAGATCTACGAAGCCATCTATCGCCAGCAGGCATCCGACCCGATCCAGATCTCCACGCTGCCCTTGGAAATGCGGCGCGACCTCGCCGGACGCCATTCCATCGGACTGCCGGAAATCGCCAAGGTCTACCAATCCGCCGACGGTACGCGCCGTTACCTGCTGCGCCTGGAAGATGGGCGCACAGTGGAGACGGTCCTCATGCCCGAAGGGGAGCGCGACACCATCTGCATCTCCACCCAGGTGGGCTGCCCGGTGGATTGCAAATTCTGCATGACGGCGCTGCTGGGCCTCGATCGCAGCCTGACGGCCGGCGAAATCGTCGGTCAGGTCCTCCTGGTGGCGCGCGACAACCAACTGCGCCGGGATGGCGGCCGGCTCAACATCGTCATGATGGGGCAAGGGGAGCCGCTGTTGAATCTTCCCAACGTAGTGAAGGCCACGCGCATCCTGCTCGATCCCGCGGGCTTCGCGCTTTCCCCGCGCCGCATCACCGTTTCCACGGCAGGCATCGTGCCCAAAATCGCGGAACTTGGCGCCGAACCGGTGCGCCCCAAGCTCGCCGTTTCGCTCAACGCATCCACCGAGGAGACGCGCCGCGATCTGATGCCCATCACGCGCAAGTATCCCTTGAAGGATCTGATGGCCGCCTGCAAAGCTTACCCGTTGCGTCCCTGGGAAAAGCTGACCTTCGAATACGTCTTGCTCGCTGGCGTCAACGATTCGGACGCCGACGCGCGGCGCGTGGTGAAGCTGCTGGCTAACCTGAATTGCAAGGTGAACCTGATCGCGCTCAATCCCGGCCCCGAAATCCCATTTAAGACGCCCAGCCCCGAGCGCGTGGATAGCTTCCAACGGATCGTTCGGCGGTCCCTCCCCTGTTTCGTGCGCAAGCCCCGCGGCCTGGATATTTACGCCGCTTGCGGCCAATTGAAGAGCAGCGCGCCGTAACGCTACACTGAAACGTGAACACTGCGGTCTTGTTGGACATCGATGGCACCATCACGCCACCGCGTCAGCCCATCCAAGAGGAGATGGTGCGGTTCTTATGCCGCCTGTCGGTCCCCTTCCATGTTGCGGCGGGCAGTCACCTGCCGTTGCTGCAAGAGCAGTTCTTCCGTCCCTTGTTCGATTTCGGATTCCGGGGAGCGTTCGACGCGTTCGTTTCGAATGGCGCCGTGCACTATCGCGCGGATTACCGGGAGGGCCCCAATCTCCAACTGATCTCGGAGTTCGACCTGCGTGACTATCTGGGCGAAACCGACTACCCGTTTTTGATCCAGGTTCTTTCCGAAACGCTCGATCTGCCGGAGTTTCAGACTCATCTGCCACTCAAGATAGCCGGCGAGCGAATCGTCTACCGCGGCTCGATGGTCAATTGCAGCCCCATCGGCAGAGCGCAGCGGGAATTGGACGAGGCCCAGCGGAACCGGGCCATGTTCGTCGAGTTCGACCTTGCCCATAATTACCGCGCGCGCGTGATGGCCTATCTGAAATCCCGGCTCGCGCGCCTGATCGAAGAGCGCGGCCTCACCATTACGCTGGGCGGCCAAACCTCGTTCGACATTGGCATACTCGGCCAGGACAAGGCCAAGGCGGTGACCACGTTGATTGCGAGCGGCGCGCAACGGGTGGTCTTCCTGGGCGACGCCCTCTTCGAGGGCGGCAACGACCGGCCGATAGGCGTTCTCGCGGAGAATTGGCCCAAGGATTCCGCGGTTCGCGTCGAGGCCATCCAGGTGGAATCCTGGCTCGATACCATGGCGAAGCTGCGTGCGATGGGGTTTGCGCCGGCGTAGCGGCGTTCCGGGCAAAGGTACAATGGTCCGATGCGAATTGCGGGATTGCTGTTACTGTGCGGGCTGTTCTGCGGCGCGGCGCTCGATGACGCCACCCGTCAGTTGAGCCGCGATATCTTCCGGGAACTCATCGAGATCAACACCACCGANNGGGCAGCACCACGCGAGCCGCCGAAGCCATGGCGAAACGGCTCAAGGACGCCGGCTTTCCGGCCGCCGACGTCCAGGTGCTCGGCCCGAACGACCGCAAGGGCAATATGGTGGCGCGGCTGCGAGGCGCCGGCGCCAACCGCCCGGTGCTGATCATCGGTCACCTGGACGTGGTGGAGGCGCGCCGCGAAGACTGGACTACCGACCCATTCCAGTTCGTCGAGAAGGATGGCTACTTCTACGGCCGCGGCGCGCAGGACATGAAGAGCAACGACGCCGTTCTGGTGACGACCTTCATCCGCTTTCTGCGCGAAAGTTACCGCCCGGATCGGGATCTGATCCTGGCGCTGACCGCGGACGAAGAGGGCGGCGCCTCGAACGGCGTCGATTGGCTCCTGAAGAATCACCGGGACCTGGTGGATGCTGCGTTCGTGCTGAACGCGGACTCGGGCGGCCTCACCACCAGGAACAGCAAGCCCGTGAACGTGGATCTGGAAGCCACCGAGAAACAGTACGCCGATTTCGAACTGACGGCGCTCAATCCCGGCGGCCACAGCTCCCTGCCCACGCCGGATAATGCCATCTACCACATTGCGGACGCCCTCTCGCGGCTGGAGCGCGCGCCGTTTCCCTTCGAGCTCAACCCCGTGACGCGCACGTATTTCGAACGGCGCGCGCCGCTCGAAAGCGCGCAGACCAAAACGGACATGAACGCCATTTTGCACACACTTCCGGATGTGGAGGCGGTGGCGAGGCTGAGCCGGGACCCACGCTACAACTCCATGC
>PLGA01000061.1 GCA_003139735.1 Bryobacterales bacterium
CGCCGCTCCATTTCGAGCACCGCGTTGCGCAGCGCGTTGGCGGCCTTCTTGGGGTCGATAATCACGGGCGTCAGCAAGTGCGGGATGCCTTCGTAGAGGCCCAACTCCAGGCGTTTCGGGTCCACCATGATCAGGCGGACCTCCTCGGGCGTGGATTTGTAGAGAATCGACATGATCATCGAGTTGATCATGACGCTCTTGCCCGAACCGGTGGACCCGGCGATCAGCAGGTGCGGCAGCTTCGGCGTTACTTATAGTCTGTAGACTCATAGTGTCCAAACCCCGATCATGAAGGACGTGCGCAGTCAAGATCCGATCCCCGCCCAAGTTGGTAAGCGCATCAGGGGTCTCCGCGAGGGCGGGGGCATTTCGCAGGAAGCGCTCGCTGAGAAGTCCGGCCTCCACCGGACTTACATCGGCGGGGTGGAGGGGGGGCTTCGTAATCCTTCGCTCAAGGGCCTCCAGCGGACCGCCAGGGGCCTTGGCGTCGGCGCGGTTGATCTTTTTCAGACCGCCAAGGATTGAGGACCCCGCAGCGAAAAGGGAGGCGAATGGCGAAAAGGAAGACGAGGACCGGCAAGAGCGACGCCGCGGCGAGCATACTCGACAAATACGAGCGCCTCAAGTGGGTGCTCGGGCACGCCGATGGCACCGCGTTGATCGCCGAAATCGTGAATGAGTGCGCGACTTTCTTGGCGGTCCAGACGCATGTCTTACCTCTGAAATCGCTCGTTGAAGGGAAGCGCTATTTCGCCTTTCGGCACAATGACGCCAAGGATCGAACGTCGCGTCCTGTCAACGAAGACCTCTACATCGCCGATCCGGTGGACCTGTCTCAGCAGTTGAAGAAGCTAAAGGCCAATCCAGCGATGGACTGGCTCACTACGGATGAATGCAACCGGTTCCTGTACACGCTCGCGATGGCCTTCTGCGCCTTCAGCGATGTGACCTCCGATCAGGAAAAAAAGACGCCTGGCAGGTACTTCGAACAACTCGTCGGCCACCTGCTGGCGCTGACCTTCGGTGTCCAGCCCCGAAATCGGGTCGAAGTGCTGACCGTCGAGAATGAGCGATCCACTCTGCCTTCCGACTTCATCTTTGACCTCGGCCCGCGCAAAATGAAGTTCCACGTGCCGGTCAAGGTTTCAACCGGAGGGCGGGCTGCGCAGGTTTGGGCCCGTCAGCGCATGCTGAACGGCTTTTACGGGGAGGGCCGATTCAAAGGAGTCCTGGTCGCTCTCGCCGAGGCCAACCTGGATTTGAGGAAGTTGGAGGTTGCCGAGTCTTGTCTCCCTGACCGATGGGCCGCGTACCAGCGCTTCGTTGCCAGAATGGACCGAGTCTACTACCTCGATCTTCCCGCCAAGTACGCTGCACTGGCAACGGCGTTCCCATATATACCCGTGAAAACGTTAGGCGAGTTCTTCACGGAGAAAGAAGTCCTTATCAAGCCATCCTAGCTGTGGCCCGGACGCTCATCGAAGGAAGCGCGCCAAGTCTCGGGGCGCAGATAGACAACATTCTCCAGCGGCGGCGCGATAGTGAAAACGCGGGGATCTGTGGCGAAAAGGTGGACCCGATAAATCCGCCATTCCTGTGGCCTCTCAGCTGCGACGTCGCGCTCATTCCGGCTTAGGTAAAACGGGGTCCGCACCGGCCCATTCGTGGTCTTCACCTCGATCAAGATCTCACGCGCCGGCGGATCGAACGACAGAACGTCGTAGCCCGCTCCATCTCCGTCCTCGGCGGCGACCCATCGGACCTTGTGGGCTAGGTCGCTGCGGTCGAGTTGAGTCAGTCGCCGCCGTTCGAGATCGACTACAAAAGACTCGCCGGCCCTTCCCAGGGAACGGTTGCGATAGTCCCGCTCCACCGGATCGAACTTCCGAACGAGACGGCGCAGCCGATCGGGGATCGGCTTAGCTGGCGGCAAGACCGGCGGCGCGCCCACGAACACGGCATCGGGTGGGTCCGCCATCGGACGCGGGGCCGGCAGACGGTCAAGAATGGCGGAGTGACCGCTCAAATACCGGTCAATCGCGTCAAAAATTGCGCGCTGATAGTTCCTCTTGGGCTTGTATCCCGGTATCCAAGGTAGGCCCAGTTCGCCGAGAACGGCAGAAATATTCTCGTACTTGAACTCGACGGAGCGGTGCGACCTGCCGACTTGGGCCATCAGGGCCTCGGTATGCCTTATCTTGACGTACCGGCGGCCCGACATCTCTACTTCCAGCATTTCGAAATAGTCGGCCACAATAGCGTCGAGTTCATCGTCTCGCCACGGGGTCCCGGCCTTGGTTTCATCAGCCATGCGATATTTGCACCCGGCCCTCTGCCCGAAATGTGGGTCTCCGGCCGGACTGCCCCAGTGCCGAAGATTCTAATTCACCTCACCGGCGAAAGAAAGCCTGGCCCGGTGGCGCGGTGGCTCTGGAGCCTCTTGCAGGCCAGTGTCCCCGCGCTACCGCACCTGGTTCTCCACTTCCCTCAGCCAATCCGGCCGCTTCAGCACTTCTCTTGGCTTGCTGCCGTCAGGCGGGCCGATAATCCCGTCGCGCTGCATCATATCCAGAATGCGCGCCGCGCGGCCGTATCCCAGACGCAGATGGCGCTGCAACGTGGAGGTGGAAGCCTTTCCCATTTGCAGCACCAGGCGCACGGCTTCTTCGTACATGGGGTCCTGCTCGGGGTCGGCGGGGTCCCCGTCCACGGCGGCGGCATCGTCGTCGCTGGGCGGAGCGATGAGGAACGATTGGTCGTATTCCGGCGCCGCCTGCTGCTTCCAGCAATCCACCACGCGCGCGATTTCCGTCTCGGTGACGAAAGCCCCGTGCAGGCGAGTGAGCCGCGAAGATCCCGGCGGCAGGAACAGCATGTCGCCCTTGCCCAGCAGGTGCTCGGCGCCCATGCAGTCGAGGATGGTGCGCGAATCGACGCGCGTGGCCACGCGGAAGCTGATGCGCGCCGGGAAGTTCGCCTTGATCAGGCCGGTGATCACGTCCACGCTCGGGCGCTGCGTGGCCAGCACCAGGTGCATGCCGACGGCGCGCGCCATCTGCGCCAGGCGCGTGACGCTTTCCTCGACGTTGCGGCCCTCGAGCATCATCAGGTCCGCCAGTTCGTCGATGAGAATCAGGATATAAGGCAGCGGCTTGAGGTCTTCCTGGGCCTCTTCCTCGGCGAACAGGTCGCGCGG
>PLGA01000274.1 GCA_003139735.1 Bryobacterales bacterium
GATTGAGAAGCTGTATAACGCCGCCATCACATGCCAGTCCGAGGAACGTTCCGCAATGCTCGATCAGGCCGACCCCGAGGTGCGTCGCGAAGTGGAATTGATGTTGGCTCAGCAGGGCTCCGCGCTGGATCGTCCGGCCTGGGAAGGCGTGCCCAAGTCAACCGTATCCGGAGCTATTCCCCGAAGGTTGGTCGAGCGCTATGAGATAGAGGNNGGTTCCAGCGGGAGGCCCAGACCGCTTCGTCTCTTAACCACCCGCACATTCTGACGGTTTATGACGCGGGCGAGTTCGATGGGCGGCAATATCTGGTGACCGAGTTCGTGGACGGTGGCACGCTCAAGACTTGGATCCGATCCGCCAAACGTACTTGGCGCCAGATTATCGAACTGCTCGCCGGCCCCGCGGACGGTCTGGCCGTGGCCCACGCGGCAGGAATTCTGCATCGCGACATCAAGCCCGATAACGTCCTGGTGAGCCAGNNATGCCAAGCTGGCGGACTTTGGCCTGGCGAAGCTTGCCGAAGGCGCCGACGCCGACCTGAGCCGCACATTGACGGAAGGTCGCACGCGCCCGGGCATAATCATCGGGAAACTCCCGTACATGTCGCCCGAGCAGGCCTCGGGAAAGCCGGTCGACGCCCGCAGCGATATCTTCTCTTTCGGCGTGTTGCTGTACGAGATGCTGGGCGGCAGGCGCCCCTTCACCGGAAATACAGACCTCCAGGTATTGCAGGCCATCCAACATTCGCCGGCCCAGCCGCTGGGAGACGACGTGCCGCTGTTGCTGCGCTCNNCGCGTCAGACGGTTTCAGAAGCTTCGCCCTTGCCTACTGGGGGCAGCAAGCCAAGCAGCCGGCCGTGGAAACGGATCGTAATTGGTGCGGCGGCTTTAGCGGCAGTGGCAGGCGGCGCGACGTGGACGATCTTGCGGCCAAAATCATCGGACTCTGGGCCGCGTCTTGAATACACGCAGCTCACCAACTTCGCGGACTCGGCCGTTGCGCCGACGCTGTCTCCGGATGGCCGGATGCTGGCGTTTATTCGCAGCGAGAACACCTTCGAGGGACCTGGAGACGTTTACGTCAAGCTTCTGCCGAACGGCGATCCAGTTCAAGTGACCCACGATAGCGCCTCCGGTAAGGAGGGACCGGTCGCCTTTTCTCCGGACGGCAGCCGGATCGCGTTCACGGATGGCTATAGCGGCGGCGGTACGTGGACCGCCCCCGTGCTGGGCGGCGAGCCGACCCGGTTGGTGGCCCGGGCGTCCGGCTTGAGTTGGATCGAACCAGTGCCCGGCCAACGGCGCGTGATGTTCTCCTCCATTCCTGGGAATGGCATCCATATGGGAATCTTTGAATCCACGGAGAGCCGCTCGGAATTGCGCACCGTCTACATGCCGGCCGGGCCGAATGGGATGGCCCATCGGTCCTTTCTTTCGCCCGACCACCGCAGCGTGCTGGTGGTGGAAATGGATCTGGACAGTTGGCAGCCTTGCCGTTTGGTCCCCTTCGACGGCAGCTCAGCCGGAACTCGCGTCGGTCCTCAGCCCGCACAGTGCACCGATGGCGCATGGTCGCCCGATGGAAAGTGGATGTACCTGTCCGCCAACACCGGCGACGGCTATCACATTTGGCGGCAACGTTTTCCCGACGGCATGCCAGAGCGGGTGACGTGCNNGAACAGGGGCTCTCTTTCGATCCGGACGGCCGCTCTTTCGTGACTTCGGTAGGCGCCAGCCAAAGCACGCTTTGGGTTCATGACGCCAAGGGCGACCGGCAGATCACTTCGGAAGGTTTCGCGTTTCTTCCGTCGTTTTCCGGCGATGGCAAGACTCTCTACTATCTGGTTCGTTCGCGCGAGAGCCGCCGCTTCGTCAGCGGCGAGTTATGGTCCGCCAACTTAGAGACGGGACGCGCCACGCGACTGTTGCCGGATTACCTGACCGAACACTATAACGTCTCGCCGGATGGTAAGCGTGTGGTTTTTTTGAGCGTCGACGAAGCCGGCCACTCGCAACTCTGGCTGGCGCCTCTGGACGCGAGTTCGGCGCCGCGCCGACTGGCCTCCACGGAGTATGCGGACCGCGCCCTGTTCGATCCCCATGGCGGTGTACTTTTCGCGGGCGGCGAAAGGGGAGTCTACTACCTCTACNNCATGTGAACGAAGACGGGACGGAACTTCGAAAGCTACTCCCCGGCCCGGTGTCCTTCCTCTACGCCATCTCGCCGGATGGGAAGGCGGTGGCCGTGTGGGTGGGTTCGGACGTGTATCTCGACGCTTATGACGGAAGCTCACAGACCTTGATCTGCAAGGGCTGCGGAACGGCGGGAGAAGAGAACCGCGGCGTGACGCCAGCGTTGCTGAGCTGGTCGTCCGATCAGAAGTTCTTGNNCCGTCAGACCTACGCTATACCGTTGCGTCCCGGCCAGCTTGTGCCGGCGTTGCCTGCCGACGGACTTGTAAGTCTAAGTGCGAAGGACGTAGAGAAGCTTCCGGGCGCAAAGGCCTTCCCCGAACCGCGAGCCTTTGGCGGCGCGGATCCCTCGATCTATGCGTATCCGCGCGTGACCACGCATCGCAACATTTATCGCATTCCCGTTCCTTAAAGGAGTTTCCGGTGCAAATAAATCGCAGACAGTTTCTAATGGCCGCGTCGTTAGC
>PLGA01000287.1 GCA_003139735.1 Bryobacterales bacterium
CACATCTCGGTCGCGGCGCGCACGTACTCGAGCGCCGCGCGCCCGCAACTGGCCTGCAAGCGTCCGAAAGTGAAGCCCTCCAGATCCCCCAGCGCGGGAACCGCATGGAGCGCCGCGTTCCCGAGTGTCAACCCGGTCGAGCGCCCGGCCATCTCGAGGATGCGCGCGTCCCCGGCCACCATCCAGCGGGCCAGCGGCGCAATCTCCGGATCGGCCAGCGCGCCGAGCACGATCTCGGGGCCGACCCCCGCCGGGTCGCCCATGGTCAGAACAATGGTTGGTAAACCGTCTATTAGGGGCATGTCAAGTCGTCCAGGATTTGAATCAGCGCGCCGGGTTTCCCGAACCCGCCGGATTTGGTGACGATGGGCAGGCCGTCGAACAGGCCGCCCGAAATGGATCCCCGTGGGATTCCGGGCGCAATCTCACGCTCGATCCGTATCTCGCGAACGCCCAATGCGCGGCAAACCAGCCACGCCGTGGCGCCGCCAGAAAGGACCAGGGGACCGCGCCAATCTCCGATGAGCCGCCGGATGCGCTCCGCCGCGATGCGCCCGTAGGGAACCTGCATCGCTACATGCATGCCGCCGTCGAGCGCTTGGGCGATGCGCTCGGGCTCCGTCGTTTCCGCGTCTACCGCGAGCACCCGCCGCGCCGCCGCCAGCTCGCGCTGCTGTTCCGTGGTCACCGCGTGATCCGACCCGATCCAGAACAGGACCGCGCTATGGCGCGCCACGGCCCCGCCTGCTGCACGCGGGCCAGGCGCCACCGAGCGCGCCAGCGCCGACGCCAGCCCAGCCGATCCCGCCCACAGAATCCGGCGCGTGGATACCAGCCCCGCCGCGGCAATGGCATCGAGATCGGCATCGGAACAGGCATCCACGGAAATGAACCGCGTCCCCGCCGCCAACCCCGCCGCCACGCCTCCGGGCGAAACGTGCGCGCAGCCGCACAGCCCTTGCGCCCGCCAGTACGCCGCCAATTCGATGGGATCGAACGCCGCGTCCGAAACTCGCAGCACGCCCGATTCCACCGAGCGGCCCATCGCCGGAAACGCCGGCGTCGCGATTACGGCTTCGCAGCCGAACGCTTCCGCCGCCAAAGCGATCTCCGCGCCTGCGTTGCCGCGCAGCGTGGAATCGATTTTCTTGAAGACTAGGGCAGGCCGCGAAAAGTCCGCTCCGCACAGCCCCGCATACGCCGCGCCCAACTCCCCCGGGGCCAGACCACGGCTCTCCGTGCTGATGGCCAGCGCCCCGCCCCCGCCGCCTTCCAGCCGGCCATCGAGAGAGACCACCGTCGCGTGCCCGCGTACGGCGAAATGGACCGCGGCGTCGCATGCGCCCGTCAGGTCGTCCGCGATCAGCAGGATCACCCCGCCACCAGTCTTCGCGCCACGGCTACGGCGGCCGCGGCATTATCGCCGTAGCCATCCGCGCCAATCTCATCGGCGTAGCGCTGGGTCACCGGCGCGCCGCCCACCATCACCTTGACCTGGCCGCGCAAGCCTGCCGCCGTGAAAGCCTCCACCGTGCTCCGCATCGAGGGCATCGTCACCGTGAGCAGCGTCGACAGGCAGACCAGGTTCGCGTGGTGCGTCGACGCCGCTTCCACGAACGCTCGCGGCGCCACATCGGCCCCCAGGTCGATTACCTCGAAGCCGCCTCCTTCAAGCATGGCCGACACGATGTTCTTGCCGATATCGTGCAGGTCGCCTTTCACCGTCCCGATCACCACGCGGCCCGCCGGCTGCGCGCCGCTCGCCGCCAGCAGCGGGCGGATTGGCGCCAGCGCCGCCTTCATGGCCCGCGCCGCCAGCAGCAGCTCCGGCACGAAGTAATCCTCGCATTCGAAGCGGCGGCCCACCTCGTCCATGGCGGGTACCATCTCGTGTTGCACCAGATCGAGCGCGCTTCGGCCCTCCGCCAGCGCCCTGTTGGCCGCGGCGGCGGCGGCCGGCGCCTGCCCGTTCAAAATCGCATCGTAAAGGTCTGACATAATCTGCCGGAGACTCCAAGCTCAAGTTTAGGACAACACTGGCCTGCTTGTTGCGCTAGAATCTTCTTTCACGCCCCCATGAGCACAAACAAGCAGGGTTTCTTCGTACGCGAAGACGGGAACAACCTCATGTTCACGTTTATTCTGGTCAGTTCGTTGTTCCTCCTTTGGGGAGTGTGCAACGGCATGATCGACGTCATGGACAAGCACTTCCAGGAGGAACTCAGCCTCAGCAAGTCCCAATCCGCCTGGGTGCAGTTCGCGCACTATCTCGGCTACTTCCTCATGTCGATGCCGGCCGGTTGGCTGGCCAGCAAGCTCGGATACAAGGCCGGAATCATCGCCGGCCTCCTCATCGTGTCCCTCGGCGGCTTCTGGTTCATCCCCGCCACCCATATCAATGCAATGGTGCACGAAGGGCTGGTATCGCCCACCACCGCCTTCGTCGCTTTCCTGGCCGGCGTTTGCGTCATCGCCACCGGCCTCACGTTTCTCGAAACCATCGCCAATCCTTACACCACCGTGCTGGGCGATCAGCGGTTTGCGGCCACGCGCATCAACCTCGCCCAATCCTGCAACGGCGTCGGCTGGATCTGCGGCCCCATCATCGGCGGTTTGTTTTTCTATTCCAAGGACGCCATGGGCCGCAACACCGGCAGCGAGACGCTCTACATTCCCTATGTGGCGGTCGCCTGCGTGGTCCTCGTGCTCGCCGTCGTGTTCTTCTTCGCCAAGGTCCCCGATATCAAAACCGAGGACGATTATCACCTGGACGATTCCGCGTCCGGCGCCGCCACCGGCTCCATCTGGGCGCATCCGCACTTCTCCCTCGCCGTCGCGGCCCAGTTCTTCTACGTCGCCGCCCAGGCCGGCCTGTTCAGCTTCTTCATCAATTACATGACCAAGGAGGTCCCCGCCATTCCGCCCTCCTGGAATTCCAGCATGACCGCGCTGGCCTCGCACTCCGGCTTCCTGCAAGGCTGGCTGGGCGGCTGGTTTGAGGCGAACCAGGCGGGCGTCCTCTCCATCAGCGACAAGGGCGCTTCCAACCTCGCGTCCCTCGGTCTGGTGCTCTTCCTGACGGGCCGTTTCACCGGCGCCGCCATGCTGAGGAGAATCGCCGCCCACAAGCTTCTGGGCCTGTATGCCCTCGCGAATGTCGCCATGACGTTCCTGGTTTTCCTCAAGCTCGGCTGGCTCTCCGTCGCCTGCGTCTTCCTCAGCTACTTCTTCATGTCCATCATGTTTCCGACAATTTTCGCGCTTGGCATTTTCGGCCTTGGCGCGCGCGCCAAGAAAGCCTC
>PLGA01000469.1 GCA_003139735.1 Bryobacterales bacterium
ATGCGGGCCCCAGAATGTACGCCGGCGCTACGGAGAACCCATACCAAATCGAGCACAACGAGTTGTTTAAGGCCATCCGCTCCGGCCAACCCATCAACAGCGGAAGCTACATGGTCGGCAGTACGATGATGGGCATCATGGGCCAAATCGGCTCCTACACCGGCAAGGCAGTTGCCTGGGATCAAGCGATGAACTCCGATTTCTTCTATCCGCCCAAGCCGGAAGAGGTCCGCGCCGATATGACGCCGCCGGTGAAGGCCAACGCCGATGGCATTTACCCGGTTTTCACTCCGGGCGTGACGCAGTTCCTGCTATAGGCCGGGCCATGAGACGCACCCCGATCCTCCTCGCATTGGCTGCGCTGGCAGCGCCATTGACCATGCCGGCCGCGCAGCCGGCCCGCATCCTCATCATCACCGGCCAGAGCGATTATCCGTATCACGACTGGCGGTCCACCACGCCGTTTCTGGAGAAACTGCTGGTGGACACGGGGCGCTTCGAGGTGCGCGTCATCGAAGAACCGCGCGGCATCACGCGCGACGCGCTGGCGCAATTCGATGCCGTGCTGCTGAATTACAACGGCCCGCGGTGGGGCGCGCAGGCGGAAGCGGCGCTCGAAGAATTCGTGCGCTCGGGTAAGGGGATGGTTTCGCTGCACGGCGTCACCTACGGCCCGCTGATGGGAACCACGCTACGCCCGGGCGGCGGATGGAACCTGGTCCCCGCCTGGACCGCCTATAGCGAGATGCTGGGCGTCACCTGGGCGCCGGAAGCCATCGGCCACGCGGTACGGCATGCCTTCACCGTCAAGCTTACGGGAGACGACCCGATCACGCGCGGCATGGATTCCTCCTTCACGGTGAACGACGAGTTGTATCACCGCTTGACGCAACGGCCCGGCAATCACGTGAACGCGACGGCCTTCGACGACGCGGCGCGCGGCGGAACCGGCAAGGACGAACCCATCGCGTGGACCGTTTCCTACGGCCAGGGACGGACCTTCCACACTACCCTCGGACACGATACCAACGCGCTTTACGAGCCCTCCGTCATGGCGCTACTGGCGCGCGCCACCGAGTGGGCAGCCACTGGCCAGGTGACGCTGCCTCCGCATTTCGACGCGAATGACAAACTGAAGGACGCCGTGCGCGTGCTGGTGGTCACCGGCGGCCACCCCTACGACCCGTCGTTCTATAACGTGTTCGCCACTGCGCCGGGCATCCGCTGGACGCACGCCTTCTCACAGCGCGAGGCCTTCGGGAGCGACATGCGCGACCGGTTCGACGTGGTGGCGCTCTACGACATGTACAACGAGATCGGCGCGGCGGAGCAGAAGAACCTGCGCGATTTCGTGGAAGCCGGAAAGGGCGTGGTTGCCCTGCACCACGCCATCGTCGATTACACAAACTGGCCCTGGTGGTGGGAGGAAGTGATTGGCGGGAAGTATTTCGAAACGCCGTTGGGCGATCACCCCGCTTCGCACTACAAGGAGGGCCTGCCCATGGTGGTGCGGCCCGCCAAGGGCATGGAGAATCACCCGATCGTTCGCGGGTTGGGCGAGCTGGTGACGGTCGACGAGTGTTATAAGGGCATGTGGCACTCGCCAGCCATCAAGGTCCTGATGGAGACGGAGAACGAATCGAACGATGTCCCGGTAGTCTACCTCGGCCCGCATCCCAACGTGGTGTATATCCAGCTTGGCCACAGCCCTTACACGCATAACCACCCGGGCTACCAGAAGCTGGTTCAGAACGCGATCCAGTGGTCGGCGGGGCGGCTGAAATAGAGGTACTATGCGTCTCCTGGTTGCGGTTATCGCCGCCTGTTTCGCCGCGCAGGCCCAAATCCCCGCGCAAGACGCGCGCAACATCAACCCTCCCAACACAGACACGCACTTCGCGCCGAAGGCTTACGCAAGCCTCGCCGAATGGCAGGCTCGCAAGGAGTTTCTGCGTAAGCAGATACTCTCAGCCGCCGGCCTGATGCCGCTGTTTCCAAAGAGCGATCTGCATCCGCAGGTCTTCGGGCGGATCGAGCATCCCGATTATTTCGTGGAGAAGGTGCTTCTGGAAACTCTCCCAGGCTACTATCTCGGCGGCAACCTCTACCGGCCGCGGAGACCGTCGCCGCCGAACGGGTTCCCCGGCGTGGTTTCGCCGCACGGCCACTGGGCCTACGGCCGGCTGGAGAACACGGCCATCGCCTCCGTGCCCGCGCGCGCGATCACGCTTGCGCGCCAGGGATACGTCGTCTTCACCTACGACATGGTCGGCTACAACGATACCATCCAGACCCCGCACGACTTCGGCGATAAGCCGGTGGAACAGCTCTGGGCGTTCGGCCCGCTCGGCTTGCAGTTGTGGAATTCGATCCGTTCCTTCGACTTCCTGCAATCCCTCCCAGGCGTCGACCCGAACCGGATCGGGGTCACGGGGGCTTCGGGCGGCGCTACGCAGACGCTGCTACTTTCGGCGGTCGACGACCGCATTCAGTTCTCCGCCCCGGCCAATATGGTGTCGTTTATCATGCAGGGTGGCTCGCTCTGCGAGAACGCGCCCAACCTGCGCCTCGATACAACCAACGTGGAGTTCGCCGCCATGATGGCCCCGCGCCCCATGTTCATGGCCGCCGCAACCGGCGACTGGACACGCAACATGCTCACGGAGGAGTACCCGGCGGTGCGCGCCATCTACGACCTCTACGGCAAGGGCGACGACGTCGAAGCCACGCTGTTGGACGCTCCTCACAACTACAACCAGGCAAACCGCGAAGCCATGTACGCCTTCTTCGGCAAGCACATCCTCGGCGAGAAGGACGCCGCACGGCTCAAGGAGAGATCCTTCACGGTCGAGAAACTCCAGGACCTGCTGGTCCTGCACAACCGCACGCTGCCCGCCAACGCCCTCACCTTCCAGGGACTCTTCGATCTCTGGATGCGCCTTGCCAAGGAGCAGAGCGGCGACCCGCGCGAGCGCCTGAGTTACGCCCTGGCGGCCGACTGGCCCGCGCGGGTCCTGGACCAAATCGACGGCGATCGCATCCTGCTCGGCCGTCCCGGCAAGGGCGATCGCATCCCCGGCATCTGGCTCAAGGGCGCGAACCCGCCCGCGCTTGTGGTGCACCCGGACGGCGCGGAGGCCGCGCGCCGCACCCCGGAAGTTGCGCGCCTGCTCGCCTCCGGACGCGCGGTCCTGGCGATCGACGCGTTCCAGACCGGCGGCGCCGTGGCGCCTCGCGACCGTTCCGTGAGCATGTTTCTGACGTTCAACAAATCCGACGACGCCAACCGCGTGCAGGACATTCTCACCGCGCTGGCATGGCTGAACGCTCCCAGCACCCGCCTGATCGGACTGGGCAAAGCCGCCGTCTGGTGCACGTTCGCCGCCGCCGTCGCGCGTCAACCGGTTGATCTCCAGGCCGACCTGGGCGCGTTCACTGGTTCCGATGAGGACTACATCAAGGAGTTCTTCGTGCCGGGCATTGAGCGGGCCGGCGGCCTGCAGGCGGCGCGTGAGCTGATCGGAGCCCACTGACAGGGCGAGTTACCGTTGGCTCCCCGGCGCCAGGCCAAGCATGCCCCAGTCGGTCAAGCGCGTAACCCGGCCCTGGCCGCGCGGCGGATTCAGCTCCTCGATCTTGAAGCCGGCCTGCGCCGCGTTCACCTCGACCAGGGCATGCCCGAAAAACCAGCCATCCTTGTATTCTCCGGAAGCACGCAGGTGGCCTCCGGAGCTCATCATCGAAATGTACGTCACGCCTTCGAGCTCCAGATGCAATAGCTGGTGAAGGTGGCCCGCGATGACGTAACGCACTCCGTATTGGCGGGCGATCCGGTGCAGGGCGAAGTTCGGGTTGCGGGCCGCCACATCGATCAGCCAGAAGGGGCGGTGCATAAAAACGAACTTCAACGGTTGGGCCGCATGGGCTTTCAAGTCGTTCTCAAGGAACTGCAATTCCGCGGCCGGCAGCTCATCCGAGCGGCTGTTGTCCAAAACGGTCACGTGCGCGTTTTCATAATCGAAGCTGTAGTGCGGCGGCCGGTCCGTATGCCGCTGGTAGAGGATCTCCGACGCCTGCGACCAGATGTCGTGGTTTCCCGGAGCCGCATAAAGCCGAAAGCGGCTGAAGGGTTGAAGGATGCGATCCAGTTCCCGCCACTCGGCGGGCGCGGCGTCGTCTTGCAAGCCTTCAATCATGTCTCCGGTCGCCACCACGAACGCCGGGCGTTCGGCCGCGATTTCCCGCCATGCCTGTTCAAAAACACCGGGCTGCGCCTCGCCGGTCCGGTCGCCGAGGATTGCAAAGCGAAAGGACGCCGGGTCCGCCGCAGTCCCGGTTCGGACCAGGGCGAACACCAGCGCCGCGAGGAAGAAAGCTCGAACGGCGGGCGGCTTGTGGCGAGCGGCGGAGGTCACAGGAACCATTATTGCCGAGTACGAGGCAATCCGCCGGGGATGCTGCCGCGACAGGACGTTGGCAGGCGAAAGCGCCTGCCCCACCTTGCCATGCCATACAAATTGTTGAGCCTCCGTGGTGGGGCAGGCGCTTTCGCCTGCCAACGGGCGGAATTGCGAGAAACGCACGCGAGTTGTTATAGTTGATGCCAACCTACACATTGGAGTCCGCTGGGCGATGGCGCGGCATGGCGCGGCGCCGCCGCGAATGCGGGGCTCCCGGAGGCAAAATGGAGAGCTACAACGAGGTACGCGTGCCCGCGGATGGAGAGGCCATCCAAATTCGAGATCGCAAGCTGAGCATTCCCGATCACCCGATCATCCCCTTCATTGAAGGCGACGGCACCGGACCCGATATCTGGAAGGCTTCCCGCACGGTGTTCGACGCGGCGGTCGAGGCGGCCTACGGCGGCCGGCGCCGCGTGGCCTGGTACGAAGTGTTTGCCGGCGAGAAGGCCTACCGCCAGTTCAACGACTGGCTGCCCCAGGGCACGCTCGACGCCATCCGGCGGTTTCATGTCGCCATCAAGGGCCCGCTGACTACCCCGGTCGGCGGGGGCATTCGGAGCTTGAACGTGACCCTGCGGCAATTGCTCGATCTTTACGTTTGCCTGCGGCCGGTCCGCTATTTTCCGGGCGTACCTTCGCCGGTGAAGCGTCCCGAATTGCTGGACGTGGTGATTTTCCGCGAAAACACCGAGGACGTCTATGCCGGCATCGAGTTTCGGGAAGGGACGTCCGAGGCCCACAAGGTGATCGAGTTTCTGAACCGGGAGATGGGCAAGAAGATCCGCCTGGATTCGGGCATCGGGATCAAGCCGATGAGCGTGTTCGGTTCGAAGCGGCTGATCCGGCGCGCCATTCAATACGCCATCGAAAACGGGCGGCGCAGCGTGACCTTGGTTCACAAAGGGAACATCATGAAGTTCACCGAGGGCGCCTTCCGCGACTGGGGATACGATCTGGTCAAAGAGGAGTTCGCGGACGTGTGCGTCACCGAGGATCAAGCGGGCGCCGGCGTCCCGCCTGGCAAAATCCTGGTCAAAGACCGCATCGCCGACTCCATATTCCAGCAGGTGCTGCTGCGGCCCGGCGAATACGACGTGCTGGCAACGCCCAACCTCAACGGCGACTACCTGTCGGACGCCTGCGCGGCCCAGGTGGGCGGGCTGGGGATGGCGCCGGGCGGCAATATCGGGGATGAGTACGCGGTCTTCGAGGCCACCCACGGCACAGCCCCCAAATACGCCGATAAGGATGTGATCAATCCTGCGAGCGTCATCCTCGCCGGCTCGATGATGTTCCACTACATGGGCTGGAAAGAGGTGTCGCAGATCATCGAACAGGGCCTTACCGAAACCATCCGGCAAAAGCGCGTCACCTACGATCTGCATCGCCAGATGGAAGGCGCGGTCAAACTGAAAACCAGTGAATTCGCCGCTGCCATCGCGAGCAATATGAAGCCGTTGGCGGCCGAGCGGCAATAGGTTGTTCGGCGGTCCATCGGCAGGCGAAAGCGCCTGCCCCACCACGGAGGCTCAACAATTTGCATGGCAAGGTGGGGCAGGCGCTTTCGCCTGCCAACGTCCTTTCGCGGCAGCATCCCCAAAACGGTTACGCACCCGCAGACTCGTGGAGGGATCGAATTACTCCGCGCCCTCCGCCCCCTCCGCGCCCGAACCTCGGGAAGGCCACATATTCGATGCCATGCCGAACCCCTATCCTTAAACTGTCTTCTCCGCGCCTCGGCGTCTCGGCGGTGTAATCCTCTCTCCGTTTCTCCGCGTCACTCGCCTCCGACACCCTCGCTCGCGCTTCGATCAAAGCGCAGATCGCGCCTGGTCCTGCGCTATCGCCGAGTATGGCTTCCACTGGCTGAGTGTGCAGTGGCCCGCCTTGATGACCCTCCGCAACTCGTTCCTGTCCGCTTTGAACTGGTCATCGTCCGCGCAAACCTCCCGGAGAAACCGATAAAGCCGCTGCTTTGCGCCGTCCTGGGGATCCACGAGGCGATAGAAAATCCGGTAGCCGTCCCTGCGATCGAGAACGAGGCCGGCGTTCTTCAAGTACGCTAGGTGGCGTGACACGTTGGGCTGCGTCGCAACCAGGACATGCTGGATATCGCAAACGCACAGCTCGCCGTGCAGCAGCAGGTTGAGAATCCGTAGGCGCGTCGCATCTCCCAGCGCCTTAAAGTGATGTTCGAGCTCCCTCAAATCGCTCCTCGCCTCCTTGGTGGCCGATCCTCGCATGACAGATCGCTACTGCGTCCCGCCCATATTGCCGTTCCCGTTGTAACAGAAACTTGTATATTTGCATAGGCGCATGGTCTTATGATACGCTTTTCCTGGGGGTACATCAAGCCCCAATGGAGGGCGCCCATGGACCATATCAGCCACAAGCTTTCTTTTCTGGATCGCTACCTCACACTTTGGATCTTTGCCGCGATGGTCGTTGGGGTGGGCGCCGGATACGCCTTTCCAGGCCTCATTCGGATCGTGACGGGCTTTCAGGTCGGCACTACGTCCATTCCGATTGCCGTCGGGCTGATTCTGATGATGTACCCGCCGCTCGCCAAGGTTCGCTATGAGGAAATGGGGGCGGTCTTCCGGAACAAGAAGATCCTTCTTCTGTCGCTGGTTCAGAATTGGGTAATCGGACCGGTCCTGATGTTTGGCCTCGCCGTGATATTCCTGCGGAATTATCCCGAATACATGGCGGGCCTGATCCTGATTGGACTCGCCCGTTGCATCGCGATGGTGATCGTCTGGAACGAGCTTGCGAAGGGGAACACGGAATATGCAGCCGGGCTCGTCGCCTTGAACTCCGTCTTTCAGGTGCTCTTCTATTCCGTGTATGCCTGGGTGTTCATGACGGTGCTCCCGGCCTGGCTTGGCCTTCGCGGGACTGTAGTCGATATTTCGATAGCCGAGATTGCTCAAAGCGTCTTTATCTACCTCGGCATTCCGTTCCTTGCCGGCATCATCACGAGGTTCACCCTGATACGGCTTCGTGGCCGGGAGTGGTACGAGAAGCGCTTCATCCCGCGCATAAGCCCGCTGACGCTCGTCGCGTTGCTTTTCACCATCGTGGTGATG
>PLGA01000480.1 GCA_003139735.1 Bryobacterales bacterium
GGGCCAGGAGGCCCGCCCCACCGCCTGGTTCGCGGCTTGGCGCGACGTTAAGCGACGACAACCTCTCTGCCGTATGCGGGCCCGGGCAGGCCGTTGGCCAATGACAGACTGCCCGGCCTATACGAACTGTCGTTCTGACAACGAACTTCCACGCTATTGGCCAGCGTTGCGGCTGGGGCGATATCCCTCGATTTTGGGAACAACCACAACGGACTCCACGACTCGTGCTTGGTGTCCAGTGAGAACTTCTTGTCGATGGGGCTTGGGAAGCGAGCGGCGACGCCTGGGTCGAACACCAGCCCCAGCGCCCGCGCCTTAGCCATCATCCAGCTCAGAGTGATATCGGAAAGCGCGGTTCCCGTGCCCGCGTCATCGGGGTATCCGCCTCCAACGTCGCAATGCACGCCGCAGAAGTACACCTGCTCGACGATCTGTCCAGCGGCGAAAGGCGGCATCCAAAGCGTCGCGGGAAACTCCTGCCGGCGCTCATTGATCGCGACGGCGTGACAGGCATTCAGAATGTCCGGGTGCAGACCGGTATCGAGGAACCCATACTGCCAGAGATCGACCCCGCCGAGAAGCGCCGGCACCCCCAACGACCCCACCGTGTCCCACACGCCTACCATGGTCATCTTTGCGTCCACCAGTCCGTAGGCGCCCAGGGTCGCCAAAATGGCCGCCCGCTGGTCCTTGTTTCGATACGCCTGAAATGCCGTATTCACCAGGTTGGCATCGGGATTCTTCGTGGGGAGCCCGCAATTGGCAATCATCCCCGCAAGGCTGCGGGCCGTATAAGCGCCGCGGCTGAAGCCGAAGATGAAGATCTCATCCCCGTCCTCGTAGACGCTCGAAATGGTCGAATACCCGTCCCTCACCTTCTGGAGAAGCCCCTCGCCAATCGCGCCGCCGAGCAGTTTTTCGATAGGCGTTCCGTCCGCCCCGACGCCATCGTCGTAGAACGAGTATTGCTCCCCGGGCATCGGGACGATCGCCTTGGAAATCCTGTAGACGTTGGTGCTGTTAGCCGCTCCGTCCCACGTGCCATCCGCGCAAAATGCGATTCGTCTGCTCATGCTCTATCGGCCCGCGCCGCTCCTCTTCACCTCGCTCGTCAACCACTGCCGCCGCGGTATCCTCCTGCGCTCTCTGCGGCTCCCGACCGGCGCGCGCATGGCGGAGCGGCCCAGCCGCTGCCCCGAGGCCTGCGTCCAACCGTCGGTATTGGACGTATCGAACTGGCTGATATAGCCGTCCGCGAGCAACTGGAAGGGCTGAGCGATGAGCGAGCGGTAATCGAACGGAACGCTTCCAGGCTTTCGGAAGGACTCAAACCAGGCCGGGTACACGAAGTCCGACACCAGAACGCCATCGATGTTGTATCCGGCGGAATCGGCCTCGCATGCATCGCAGACTTCATAGGCGTAAAGCAGCATCCCGCCGCCATCCTTTTGCGCGAACGCGCAAAGGTTGACATCCGGATCGGCGAGCATCTCGAGTAACTCGTGACTGACTGTCGAGGTCCACGAGTTTCCCGCCTGGATGTCGGTCCCGGCGAATGACTTACCGGCGGGCAGGCCCTCGTCGGTGAGATCGTGGTAGCCTAATGCGCCGGCCTGGTCGGAATTGTCGAGTACCGTCAGCCACCAGGAACCGGAAGGCGCGGTTGCGCCATGACCCACAAAGGTCAAATCGGCATCGACGCCCCACAACGGCGCGAAATCCCGATGAACCTGGGTCTGCAAGGCCGGTACAATCGCCTGCACCTGGGCGTCCTGCAACACGGTGCTCGCATTGATTACCGCAACCTGAATATCCGCCATAATCGGTTCGCTCCTCCTATTGGGACTTACCAGTTAGTGCCCATAAACGCCGCCAGCTTCCACGACCCATTTTCCTGAATCCAGTACGTTACCGCGGTCTCCTTCAACATACCGGCGCCCTTGGTGGTATAGACGACGACGTACAACTTGCCTTTGTAAGCTTGCGTCAGGTGATACAGATAGTTCGTTACCGGGTCGCCGACACTGGGTTTGGCGGCTGGAAGGAAGCTGCCTTTAGGCGCCGCCTCGGCCGTGTAGATGGCGAATTCGCTGGAGAGGATGACGCCCTTGGCGCTCCGGGTCATCGCGCCCGGGGCCTTGGCCGGCGGATACTCGATGGCGTCGCTCAGGCTCTTCGGCGGCTCGTATCGCGCCCCTATTGGAGGACTGACAAAGGCGCGCGCGAAGAGTGCGTGCACCGGATCGACGCGGGCGGCTGTAAGCGGCGTCTTGGAAGGCGGGGCCGCGGGGGCGAGATTGAAACCGTTGTCCTTCGCCACGAAGCTCTTTAGCGAGTCGGGGCTCTGCTTATCGACGTACCACGCCTGCAGGAAGGCTCGAACCGTCGTTTGTATATCCCCTTGGGCGCGCAAAGGCAGAATTGACGCGACGATTCCGAGAGCTACGGCGGGAATGCGGTGCGTCAGGCGAGCGTATCTCATCTTATGGTTCGAAGGGGCCGATCGGGCCGCCATACCAACTCTTGTATCTCTGATAATTATCCTGATTCTCAATGTCGCCGTTCTCGGGCTCATAGTGCCCGAACAACGACCGGAAGTCGATGTGAAACTGTCCATCCACCTTGTTGGGATCGGCCGGGTCCTGGTTGAACAGGACCACGATTCCCCAAAACGGGTTCTCGTCCCGGTTTTCCTGATACCCATACTGTCCCGGGTGCAACAGGGCGATGTGATCGCTCCAATGCGGCAGCGCCTTAAAGTGCGCCGCCGCATCCTTGCTCCATACGACCTCTATATTGAATTGGTCGGCCGACGGGTCGTTCGGGTCGCTCCCGCTAATCTTCGTGACAGCCAGGATGTCCTGCCATCCGCGGGCGGCTTCGGCCGCCATCACCGCCCGCGATCCACCGGCAAACTCCACGCGCTGCGACAGGTTCAGGGCGCTGGTCCAAAAAGCCGCGGCGCTGCCGGCCGCCACGCCGGGGTACGCTCCAAACAGGCCGGCCTGCCGCGGATCGAGCGCCGTATACGGAAGAACGGGATTCGAAGGGACCGGCGGAAGATTGCCGAGCAGCGCGCTCCGGCAACCAGCGGCGGAGAAAAGCAGGGAGAGCGCAAGAATCCCCGGACTCATACGGACCATGGACTTTCCCAGGATTCCCCGTTTGGCTCCCAGCATTTCAGTCAGTATATCCTAAGACTCTCGCTACGTACTGCGCGCCGTGAGCGATTGCGGGGCGCCGCCCAACGCGGCGAGCAGACTCGCGCCCGATGGCGAGCCCAGTCCGGTACAGGCGTCCCACCCCGGTCCGGCGGAGAACGAGCCGTTCGATCCCTGTGTGATGTCGTGGAGTGCCTGCTTGGAAGCCGAGAGCCCGTACAAAGTAGGCTGAAAGAATCCCAAGGGTTTCCCGAGCTTTTCGTTGAGCAGCGCAATCAAGCCGCTCCAGAGCGGCGCGACGGCGCTGGTGCCGCCGATCACCATGGATTTTCCGTCTACCAAGACCTCGTATCCGGATTCCGGATCGGCATCCCCGGAGACGTCCGGCACGCCCCGGCCGCCGCTTGCGGGAGGCTTAACGCCGGCTGCGACCTGCCAGGCGGGCTCCGGAAACTGCACGCTGAACCCGCCGCCGGTGGCGCCACCTTGGGATCCATCGTTCCAGACCGTCTCGCTCGCGATCGTCCCGTTGGCGCCCTGCAAGTTGGTTCCCCCGCAGGCTAGCACGTGCGGGCTGGACGCCGGGAAATCCACGTGGTTATTCCCGTCTTTGACGCCGTCGCTCGAACCGTCGTCACCGGCCGCGACGCAGATGGTCACGCCCAACATGGCCGCGGCTTGCGCGGAGGTATCCATGGCGGTCATCGACTGAGCCGTCCAGGTGGATTCCGGCCCGCCCCAACTGATGGAAATCACCGAGGGTTTGTTGGCGGCGTCGTGAATGGCCGTGGTGAGCGCATCCTGAAAGCCGTTATCGGTGTTGGGCGCAAAGTACACGACGATGCGCGCGCCGGGCGCGACCGCCCCGGCGACCTCAATATCGAGAAGCACCTCGCCATCGTCGCTGTTGGGGTTGGTGGGCTTGTTGGCGCCGTTGTCGACCGATACCGAGATCACGCTGGGTTCCGTTACGCCGATGGAAGTGAAGTAGGTCTGCAGGTCGGCCGCGCGATAGCCGCCGCCAAGTTCCAAGATGCCGATGGTCTGCCCGGCGCCGGTGGCATCGAGCGGAAACTGATAGAGCTGCGCAACCTGACGGGGAGTATAAGAAACCGACTTCGGCGCGGCGGCTTTGGGCGTGGGCGCTCCGTGCAGCCGGAAATGCGGTTTGGCGTGAGGCCGGTTATCGAGCCCGAGCACGGCCTCGATGGACCCGGCCAGTTCCGCCGGAACCTGGATGGCGCCGGTGCGGGCCCGGTAGCGGGTCCCCTCGACTTCGAAGCGTTCAAAGGGGACCTCGAAGGCCTTCGACATATCGGCCGCGGTCCCTTTGAGCTTGACGGTGCGTCGTTCGGGCGCGACTTCGGTCACCGTGAGGTTATACTCCTTCGCGAATGCCTTGAGTTGATCGATGGCGCCCGAATCGGCGCCGTGTCTGGCGGCGAACTCTTCCCGCGAAATTGTCGCATCGCCCCTCTGAAGCGGCGCAATACGCGTCTTCGGTTTGAGAATAACGGAGATTTCCAGGACTTCGTCGTTCGGAACGTCGCCTACGCGCACGCCGACCGGACGGCGATCACTTCCCGGAAGTGAAACTTTGTTACTGGCCATTAGCATCCCTCCTGCCCTCGATCAGGGCGCCTCCCAGTATAGTCGTACTAGACAATCGAGAGCACGGGCGTATGTGAGGTTCCGCACAATGGCGGAAGGCGGGGGCTACGCGGCTCTCAGACAATCCGCAAGGCGCCGCCGCCGATGGCGATCTGGCGTTCCCGCGTGAAGGTGAGGGGCGTGGTTACGCCCTCGCCAGTGGGCGTGGCGATGGTGTGGCTGAAGTAGCCGGGACCATCCACTCCGAGCGATCCGGTGCTGGGCGCGTTGTTGACGAAGATGGTGGTGTTCATGGCGCGGGCCATTTTGGTGACGTTGTCGAGATTCCTGGAGTGCATGACGGCGGTGTGCCGGTAGCCGTGTTCGGCGCGGAGAGAAGCCGCAATGGCGGCATCCACGTCCGGCACGCGCACCAGGGGCAGGAACGGCATCATCTGCTCCTCCTGGACGAACGGATGATTTTCGGCGGTCTCGCCAAAGAGCAACTGCGTGGAATCGGGAATGCGGGCGCCGGCGGCCTGCGCCAGCACGGAGGGATCCCGGCCAACGAAGTCCTTGTTCACGTGAGCGCGCGCGCAGCCCTTGCCTTCGTCCTCAAAAGTGAACGCGGCCTTGGTGAGCCGGTCGATCGCCTGGCTGTCCAACTCGACCGCGCCCGCAGCCAGCATGGCCCGCTTGAACCGGTCGGCGACGGAAGCGACGACGAAAACCTCTTTTTCGCCGATGCACAAGAGGTTGTTGTCGAAAGCGGCTCCGGCGATAATGTCGCGCGCGGCCTTGTCGAGGTCGGCGGTTTCGTCCACCACTACCGGCGGGTTGCCCGGCCCGCCGGCGATCACGCGCTTGCCCGACTGCATGGCCGCCTTCACAACCGCCGGCCCGCCGGTAACGCAAATGAGCGCGACGTCCGGGTGATGGAAGATCTGCGCGACCGACTCTAAGGTCGGCTTGGCGACCATAGTAATCACGTTCGATACGCCCGACGTTCGCTCGATTTCCCGGTTGAAGAGCTTCAAGGCGTAGGCGGCGACCCTGGCCGCAGCCGGGTGCGGGCTGAACACCGCGGCATTGCCCGCCGCGAGGATGTTGATGGCGTTGCTCACCATGGTCGGGACCGAGTGGGTGGCGGGCAACACCATGCCGATGACGCCCCAGGGCGCGCGTTCCACGACGCAAAGCCCCGACGCATCGGCGCGAGCCTGAATGCGCTCCATCTGCTCCACGCCGACTACAAACTTCATGGCATGAAGCTTGGCGATCTTGTGGTCCAGGCGCCCGATCTTAGTCTCCTCCAATTCCATGCGGCCAAGCTCGCCGGCCTGCTCGTCGCAGATGCGCCGGATGACGGCGATCATTCGCCCGCGATCCTGAAGGCTCATGGCGGCGACCTTCGGCTGGGCTTCAGCGGCCGCCTTCACGGCTTCATCGGCCGTGGCGAAGACGCCATCGCCGGTGGCCGTCGGCGCGACCGGGGGCGCCGATTTACCGTCGAGACGCAACTGGAGCCGCGCGACCACCTCCCGCGCGATCTCCGACACCATCTGTTCCCTGTTCAGCATTGCGGCCTCCGGACTCGCCAAGCTACGAACTTCCACGATAGCCAATTTCGGGGACCGGGGGCTAGGGGCCGGGGGCAGCAGTTCGCAGGGTCGCGGTAGGGACTTTGGTCGCCCAAAGCCCCCCGCACAGATCCGTGCGGGCGGATTTCCCGCATACGGCTCTTATCTTGGATGTTTGGCGTCAAAACGAACAGCAAGGGTGTAAAAGGAGAATGGGATCAAGCCGTTTCATCGCGAGCGATCGATCACAGCTCTGGTGAGCGGATCGGGTATAACTCGGGTTATACTAGAAGTATGAAAACCGCCGTCTCGTTGCCCGATGACCTTTTCCGGGCGGCGGAAATAGCCGCCCGCCGCCTCAACGTTTCGCGAAGTCGTTTGTACGCCGCCGCGCTTTCGCATTACCTGGACCGGCGGCAAGCGGTTGCGGTCACGGAGCGACTGAATAAGACGTATGCGGGCCGGCCCGCGAAGGTGGATTCCGCGTTGCATCGCGCCCAAATACGTTCCCTCGAAAAGGACTCCTGGTAGAGATGGAGGAGATTCAGAGGGGAGAAATCTGGTGGGCCGATCTGGCCGAGCCTCGCCGCTCCGAGCCTGGATACAGGCGGCCGGTGCTGGTGGTCCAGGCGGATTCTTTCAACCGCAGCCGCATTCAAACGGCGATCGTGGCAGCGATCACCAGCAATCTGGAGCTTGCCAATGCGCCCGGTAATGTCCTCATACCCGCGCGCTCCACGGGCCTTCCCCGCGACTCGGTCGTAAATGTCTCGCAACTTCTTACCCTCGACCGCAGTTTCCTGACCGAATGCGCCGGCACGCTGCCACCGCGCCTGCAGCGCTCGGTAGATGAAGGCCTGCGACTGGTTCTGCATCTTTAGCCCCGGCAACCCACCGGCAGCTTCCATCGTTAGTAGAATCAGGAGGGGAGGCAAGACCTCTATGAAGCGTACTGAAGAGTTGGCCCTGGTTGCGATTGCCGCTGTATCGTTACTTATAGCGGCGTGCGCCAAGAGGCAGATTCCGACCATGGAACCGCCGCCGCCCGAGGCGCCCGCGGCAGCAGCGCCAACCGCGCCGGCCACGCCGCCACTGGCGTCCAGGCCGGCCCCGACTCCCACTCCGGAGCCGCCACCCGAGCCGCCTCCGCCCGCGGCGACGTATCCGCCCGCATCGACGCGCGCCCGGATCGACCAACTCCTGGCCCATATCGAGGACGCCTATTTCGACTACGACCGTGCCACGCTTCGTCCGGACGCCATCAAAGCGCTGCAATCCGACGCCAACGAGTTAGGCGACATCCTGAAGAACTACCCGGCCTTCAGACTCACCGTGGAGGGCCATTGCGACGAGCGCGGGTCCGCCGAATACAACGTGGCGCTCGGCGCTCAGCGCGCCAGCGCCGCTAAGGACTTCCTGGTGCAGTCGGGCATCCCATCGGCGCAACTCGACGTGACCAGCTACGGCAATGAACGGCCTGTGTGCACGGAGCATACGGAAGCCTGCTGGCAGCGAAATCGCCGCGTCCACTTCGTGGCGATAGCGCCGCCCAATTAGCCTGTAACGCGACGGCTCCCGTGGAGCGGGCGTCCCGCCTGCCATGCCGGCGTCCATGCCGGCATTGGTGGCAAGCGGCTTGGCTACGCGGTGATGACGCCAGCCTGAAGACGCGATAGCGACAACTCGCAAGCGAGCCAGGCAGCGTCGCGTAGAACTGCGGTTCGCAAGCCATCCGGGGGCCGTCGTACCATGGAACTCATGCGATGGCTTCCGGCCCTGCTCTTCTCGATTGCCGCCTCCGCGCAACCGGCGCCATTCACGCTCGATCAAGTCCTCGGCGCGGCCTTCCCCACGGAGTTGACCGCCGCGCCCTCCGGCGGCAAGGTGGCTTGGGTCTCGAACGCGCGCGGCGTTCGCAACATCATGGTGGCCGAACCGCCCGCCTACCAGGCCCGCAAGATTACCAACTACGCCCAGGACGATGGACAGGAATTGCAGGACCTGCGCTGGACTCCCGACGCTTCGGCCATCGTATATGTGCGCGGTGGAACGGCCAACCCGGACCTCGATCCCAGCGGCGCATCCGAAGACGTTTGGATCGCAGGCCTCGATGGTTCGGCGCCGCGCAAAATCGGCGCCGGCTCGTCGCCCGCCGTTGCGCCGCACGGCGGCCGCATTGCTTTCTTGCGCTCCGGGCAAGTCTGGTGGGCTTCGCTCGATGGCAAGACAGGCGCGTCGCGGGCGTTCGTCGACCGCGGCGCGTGCGAGCAACTGGCGTGGTCGCCGGATGGCGCGCGCATCGCATTTACCACCGTTCGAGGCGATCATAGCTTGATCGGCGTCTACGACGCAGAGGCGGGCGTCCTGCGCTACCTCGACGCCTCCACGGATTACGACAGCAACCCCGCCTGGTCGCCCGACGGGCGCAGCGTCGCTTTCATCCGCATTCCCAGCAGCGGGCTGCGGCAGGTGCGCGAAGCCCGCCGCGAAGGCGAACCCTGGTCCATCCGCATCGCTTCCGCCGAAACCGGCGTGGGCCGCCAGCTCTGGCGCGCGCGTGAAGGCCCCGGCAGCGTGTTCCGGGAAGTCTCCGCGCGAGATCAACTGATCTGGACCGCCGGCCGCATCGTCTTCCCCTGGGAGGCCGATGGCTGGACGCATCTCTATTCCATTCCGGTGGAAGGCGGGCAGGCGGCGCTCCTGACGCCGGGCCCGTTTGAAGTGGAAGACGTGGCGCTCGCGCCGGGGAGCCGAATCATATATTCGTCCAACCATGGCGATAGCGACCGGCGGCATCTTTGGGGAGTGACCGCCGCCGGGGGCGCGCCCGCGGCCCTTACCACGGGCGAGGGCATCGAATGTTCGCCAGCCCCGCTCGGCGGCGACGCGCTGGCCTTCCTGCGCTCCGACGCGCGCCTGCCGCTGCGCGCCGCCATTCGCTTGGAAACCCAGGTCCACGATATGGACCCCAGCGCCATCCCGGCCGACTTTCCCGCCGCGCGCATGGTCGCGCCCCAGCCGGTGGTCTTCGCCGCCGCCGATGGCCTCCAGATTCACGGCCAGCT
>PLGA01000387.1 GCA_003139735.1 Bryobacterales bacterium
TTCCGCGAGCCGCGCAACCAGGAGCTGGTGGAGCGCTTGCGCGCCGCCGGGCTGCGTTTCCTGCACCAAGCCAGACGGCCCAGCGGCGGCGCCCTGAAGGGGTTGACGTTCGTGCTGACCGGGACTCTGCCCAGCCTCTCGCGCGAGGAGGCCAAGCGGCTGATCGAAATCGCGGGCGGCAAAGTGGCCGGTTCGGTCAGCAACAGGACCAACTACGTGGTGGCCGGCGAGGACTCCGGCTCCAAACTCGCCAAGGCGCGCGCCCTGGGAGTGCAGGTCTTTACCGAACAGCAGTTGCTCGAGCTGATCAAGCTTGGCTAGTGCAAAGTGGGCCTCCGGCCTGCAATGCCGGCGTCCGTGCCGGCATTTGGTCTAACAACGCCGGCAAAGACGCCGGCGTGGCAAGCTGAAAGCTCACTCCACGGGAGCCGTTGCGCCCGCTGCTAGACTGGAAGCAGATGCGGTGGTTTCCCATATTCCTCGCGCTCTTTAGCGGGCCGCTCCGCGCGGAGACGGCCTTGGTCATGCCGTTTTTCAACCACTCCGGCTCCGCCAATCTGGATTGGATCGGCGAGAGCGTCGCTGAAACCGTGCGCGATGCGCTGGCTTCGGAGGGCTTGCTGACACTCGACCGCGAAAGCCGTATGGAGGCGTACCGGCGATTGTCGCTGCGCCCCGGCGCCGAGCTTACCCACGCGTCCATCGTCAAGGTGGCCGAAGCGCTCGATGCGGCGCAGGTCATCTACGGGTACTTCGAGGTCCTGCCGACGCCGGATTCGGAAGGCCATTCGAAGGGATCGCTGCGCATCACCGCGCGAATTCTGGATATGAAGGGGCCCGTCCAGGGTTCCTGGTTCGGCGAGGTCGGGGCCATGGAAGATTTGGCGGTGATTGAGGAGCGCCTGGGCTGGCAGGCGCTGGAATCGCTGAGCCCCAAGACCGCGCCGCCCCTCGAGGAGTTCCTCAAGGCCAGGCCGGCGGTGCGCCTCGATGCGGTGGAAAGCTATATTCGCGGGTTGCTGGCCGCCACGCCCGACCAGCGGCATCGCTTCTTCACGCAGGCCGCGCGCCTGGACCCGCACTATTCGCAGCCTTGTTTCCAATTGGGCAAGTCGTCTTGGGAACAGAAAGACTACAAGGTGGCGGCGGGATGGTTCGAGCGCGTGGCCCGCTCCGATCCGCACTATTTGGAAGCGCGGTTCTTCTTCGGCCTCTGCCGCTATTACGTTGGCGATTTTCAAGGCGCGGAAGACGCATTTCAGGTGGTAGCCGCGGCCGTGCCTCTGAACGAGGTCTACAACAATCTGGGCGCGGCCCAGGAACAACGCGACGATTCTGCCGCCATCGCGAGCTACCGCAAGGCGCTCGAAGGCGACGACGCCGACCCGGATTATCGCTTCAATGTGGGCTACGCGCAATGGCGCCTGGGCCGCTTCGACGATGCCGTAGAGAGCTTCCGCGCGGCCGTCCAGCGCGAACCGAGCGACGCCGAAGCCACCACTTTCCTGGGCATGGCGTTGAAACGCCAGGGACCGCGCGCAGGCGATCCGAAGACCGCCGGCCGCCAGCGCCTCAAGACCAACTACGACGAAGCCGCCTACCGGGAACTCCAGGCCGCGCTCAAGAAGTGAAGATGATTACCCCGCTTTCCCTTTGGGTTGAAAATATGCGACCCTGGATACAGTACTCCCATGATCGTGCGGGGGAACACGCTTTATGCTTCCTGAGTTCCTGTTGCCGGAAACCACCATCCGCGAGGGCGGCGCCGGGCCCGTTCTGACCCTCGGCGACCGCGCGGGCAACTCATTGCTGATCACGCTCGGAATCACGCGGATTATCGAACAACAAAGTCTCGACGTCTCGATCTTCGGATCGGCCGACGGTACCGATTGGGGCGCCAAGCCGCTGGCGGCGTTTCCCCAGAAGTTTTACTGTGGCACATACCAGATCGTGCTCGACCTTGCCGCGCATCCGGAGGTGACTCACATCCGCGCGCAGTGGCAGGCCAGCCGCTGGGGGAAAGGCGATCCCAAACCCCTGTTCGGCGCGTATCTGTTCGTGCAAGCCATGGACCATGAGGCCGCGGTCGTCGGCGCCTTCTAAGCCGGACCCGGTTCCCGCACGGGCTCCGGCGTCATAATAGGAACATGTTGATTGCGGAACTGATAGCGCCGCGCCAATTCCGGCTTGTGGAGCGGGAAATGGAGGCCCTCCGCCCGGGCTTGGTGCGCGTGCGCGTGAACGCGGTGGGCATCTGCGGCTCCGACCTGCATTCGTACTCCGAAGGCGCCGTGGGCGACACGCCGAGCGTGTATCCCATGGTGCTGGGACACGAGCCCGCCGGCACGGTGGTAGAGGCGGGAGCGGGCGTAACGGGGTGGAGCCCCGGCGACCGCGCGGCGCTCGAACCCGCGCTCTACTGCTACCACTGCGAGTACTGCCTCTCCGGGCGGCACAACATCTGCAAGAACATCCGGTTTCTCAGCACGGCGGGCCATCCGGGCTTTTTTCGCGAGTTCGTGGATTTGCCGGCAGTGAACCTGTTCGGCATCCCCAAAACCATGTCCATGCCGATGGCGTCCCTGGTGGAACCGCTCGCCGTGGCGCTGCATTCCATGCAGTTTGCGGCCATCGCCATCGGCGAAACCGTCGCGGTGTTCGGCGCGGGGCCGATCGGCCTGCTCACCGTCGCCTGCCTGAGGGCCGCGGGCGCCAGCCGGATTTGGGTGGTGGAACCGGTCGCCCACCGGCGGGAATTGGCCCTGCAAATGGGCGCGGCCGTTGCCATTCACCCGGGCGAGACGGACGCGGCGCGGCAGATTCTGGCCGATACCGGCGGCCGGGGCGTGGATTGCGCCATGGATTGCTGCGCGCGCGACCACACCACCAACTGGGCCATACGGTGCGTCCGCAACGGCGGGCGCGTGGTGCTTACCGGCATTCATTCCGGGACTATGATTCCGTTTGAAGTTTCGCCCATGCGCCGCAAGGAGCTGGCGATTTTCAACGTGCGGCGCTCGAATAAAGAACCCGAAGCCGCCTTGGAATTGTTGACCGCCCGGGCCGCTTGGTTCGCGCCTCTGCTGACCCACACCCGCCCGCTGGAATCGATCGCCGAAGCGTTTCGGATCACCGAGGAATACGCGGATGGCGTGGGGAAGTTCGTAATCGGGTGAATCGCGCCGAAGCCATAGCCACTATCTCCGCGTTCCTGAAAAACCAGAGCACGCTCGCCCTGGCAACGGTTGCGGCCGATGGCTCTCCGCGGGTTACGCCGCTGTTCTATCTGCTGGAGGACGATCTACGGATGTACTGGTTCTCGTCCGCCTCCAGCGAGCACAGCCGAAGCCTGCGGAGGAACCCCGCCGCCGCCGTAACGGTCTACCGTCCCGCGGAACGCTGGAGGGAAATCCGCGGGGTCCAGATGCGCGGCGCGGCGTCGGTGATCGGCGACCGCGCGCGCCGGCGCTCCATTGCGGAAGCTTACGCCGAGCGATTCCAGCTTGGGAAAGTTCTCCAGGCGGGCATCGCGAGAAGCAGCCTCTACGTCTTCGAGCCGTCGTGGATCCGCTATATCGACAATTCCCGGCGCTTCGGCTACCGGTTCGAGGTTCGAATCGCGTGCGGTTGACGCGGAGACGCGGAGACGCGGAGAAAACCGTTTAAAGAAATAGGGTTCGGTTTGGCATTCGAATACGTGCTCTCCCCGAGGGTCGTGCGCGGAGGGGGCGGAGGGCGCCGAGCAACGCAAAATCTAACGCGGAGACGCTGAGGAAAACAGCAAACCCGAACCCTCATAGACGGTTTTCTCCGCGTCTCCGCGTCTCCGCGTCAAGGTTCACTTAGGTCCCAGGATCTCGCCCCAAACCACCTGGTAAGCTTCCACCTGGTCGTAGAACGTCTTGCCCGCCTGCACAAACACGCGCGTGTTCGGCTTGAGCGCGGCGGCGTCCACCACTTCGCCGCCATCCAAATAGCGGGTATCCTTCAGCAGGAGGATGGTCTGGTCGGCCCCGTCTCGCATGCGCAGAACCACGCGCGCGATGGAGAGCTGGGAAATCACACCCGAGAAAAACAGACTTCCAGCCGGGATCGGGCGATCCGGCGCCCTGGCCTCGCCGCGGTCGCGGGCGGCGGGCAGGGCACGCAGCGGCGGGGCAGAGGACGTCGCGCGGATGGCGAGCGCGTAACGCAAATCGGCGTGGGGCATGCGGTCCGCAAGCACCTCTACCTTTTCGCCGGGCTCCAGGCGGGCCACGTCGAGAGCGGCGCCGTCGCGCTCCACATGGGTTTGAGGGTCGAACCGGAAGCGGAAAACCTGGTTATCGGCCGCGCGGACGCTGAACTCGCCCGAAGCCGCGGGCGCGTCGCGATCGAGCAACACCCCGCCGACCAGCGCCCCGGTCTGCGGCGCCGCCGCAAGCGGAAACAGCAAGACGACCCAGAAAAATCGCACCGGCAGCCCCGTCCTCGTATTCAAAGGTAGCATGCTCCCGCCGACGGCCCGCGACGCTGGCGAAGTCTCGGGATGGGGACTGTGCCGTTCCACACCAGGCATTCGCGCTAAAATCGGAGTCTCGAATTGGGAATCGCCATGAAAACTGGAATCGCGCTTTCGTTTCTGCTGTTGCCGGCCGCCGTCCTCGCACAGGCGCCTGCGTCGCCCGCCCCGAAGGGGGTCGACCTGCCTGCTATGAATCGGTCGGCCGACCCCTGTACCGATTTCTATCAGTACGCCTGNNGGGCCCGCTACGGACGGTTCGCGGAATTGCAGGACCGCAATGAGAAGGCGGAGCTCGATATCCTGCAAGCCGCGGCGTCGCCCAGGCCGGGGCGCAGCGAGATCGAACAGAAGATCGGCGATTACTACGCCAGTTGCATGGACACCGCGGGCATCGACAAGAAAGGGATCGCGCCCATCCAGCCCGAGATGGACCGCATCTACGCCATGCGTAACGCGGAAGACGTGGTGAAAGAGGTCGCCGCCCTGCACCGCCAGGGCATCGCGCTGTTGTTCGGGTTCAGCGCGCGCCCGGACGCGAAAGACTCCAACCGCACCATCGCCGGGCTGAGCCNNTCCCGACCGCGATTACTATCTCAAGGACGACCCCAAGTCCGTCGAGATCCGTCAGCGCTATGTGCAGCATGTCAAGAACATGTTCGTGCTGGCGGGCGACGCTCCCGAGACGGCCGCGGCCAAGGCGAAAATGGTCCTCGATTGCGAAACCATCATCGCTCAGGCCTCCATGGACCGCGTCAGCATGCGCGACCCCAACAAGACTTACCACATGATGACCCGGCAGGAACTGGAGGCGCTGGCGCCCGTTTTCCCTTGGGAGGCTTACTTTCAGGCCACCGGCGCCCCGCCCTTCGACTCCCTCAACGTCAGTCAGCCGGATTTCGTCAAGCAGGTAATGGCGGCGCTCCCCGCCCAGGGGCTGGAGGCTGGCCAGGCCTATTTCGCCTTCCACGTGCTGCACAGCGCCGCTCCCAGCCTGGCCGGGCCGTTTGAAAAGGAAAATTTCGATTTCTGGCAGCGCTACCTGGCCGGCGCCCAGGAGCCTCGGCCGCGCGAGATTCGTTGCGCCGCCGCGACGGATAGCGCGCTGGGCGACCTGCTCGGCCAGAAGTATATCGAGACCGCTTTCGGCCCCGACGCCAAGGCCCAGATCACGGAATTAGTCGAAGGACTCGAGAAGACCATGGGGCAGGACATCCAGGG
>PLGA01000636.1:0-2297 GCA_003139735.1 Bryobacterales bacterium
CGCGGAGAGATTTTCGGACCGTGTAGAAGATTATGCTCGCTACCGGCCCGGTTATCCCCGTGAACTGATTGAAACGCTGAGCACGGATTGCGGCCTGAATGAGGGCGCGGCGATTGCGGACATGGGGTGCGGAACCGGAAATCTGGCTGTGATTTTCCTGGAGAACGGGAACACGGTATTCGGCGTGGAGCCGAATGCCGCGATGCGGGAAGCGTGCCGGAAAACGATGCAACGGTTTCACCGGTTCCACCAGATCGGCGGCCGCGCCGAGGCAACCGGTCTGCGGGGAGCNNCCGAGGCAACCGGTCTGCGGACCGCCAGCGTGGATTTCGTGGTTGCCGGGCAAGCGTTCCACTGGTTTGAGCCAGCGGCGACGCGCGCGGAGTTCCGCCGCATCCTGAAGGCCGGCGGGTGGGTGGCGCTGGTGTGGAATGAGCGCGGGGGCGGTCCGTCGGCCTTCCTCGACGCGTATGAGGCCATCCTGCTGCGGCATGGCACGGACTACCGCAAGATCCGCGAAAGCCGTGGCGACGAGGCATCGATCATGGCGTTCTTCCAGGGCGGAGGNNCCGGCGAGCGGCATTCACGCACGCGCAGCGGTTCGACTTCGACGGGCTTAAGGGGCGGCTGTTGTCTTCAAGCTACGCACCGCTGGCCGGACATCCGGCCCACGAGCCGATGATTGGGGAGCTGCGCGAGGCGTTCGAACGGCACCAGAAGGACGGATGCGTGCAGTTTCAGTACGAAACGAGCCTGTGGTATGGGAGATTGGGTTAGACTAGATATTCAGCTATGGCTATCAGCAAAGACCTGCTCGAAATTCTGGTGTGCCCGGTATGCAAGGCGACGCTCGATCTGAAGGCCGACCAGAGCGGCCTGAAGTGCGTGGAGTGCCATCGCGTCTATCCGATACGGGACGACATTCCCGTGATGCTCGTGGACGAGGCGAAGATCGAAGAGTAGGCGCCGTGTGGGGAGCGTTCTGGAGAATCTGCGGCGCGAGGGCCGGGCCGCGATTATCCGGCTGCGCTCGCTGGGGGATTGCGTGCTCACTACGCCCGCGNNCTGCGGGTGGCGGTGATGGTGGAAGACCGCTTCCGCGACATCTTCGAAGGCAACCCCGATGTGGAGGAACTGCTTCCGCCGCGGCTGGCGGCGTTGCGTGGCTGGCGGCCGGATCTCTGTTTGAACTTCCATGGCGGCGCGCGGAGCGCGTGGATGACGGCGCTCTCGGGCGCGCGCTATCGGGCGGGCTTCGGGCACTTCCGGTATCCGTTGGCTTACAATGTGCGCATTCCGCGCGCGCAGGAGATTCTGGGCGTGGAGCGGAAGGTACATACGGCGGAACATTTGGCGAGCGCGATGTTTTATCTGGGCGCGGACGTGGGAGAGGTTCCGAGAGCGAAGTTAGCAACCCAAGAAGGCAGGCGAAAGCGCCTGCCCCACTGCATCGTTCATCCGGTGGCGGCCACGGCGGAGAAGACCTGGCGCGCGGACGGATTTCTGGCGGTCGCGGAACATCTGAAGAGCCGCGGATTGGAGACGGTGTTTATCGGCGGGGCGGGTGACGACCTTTCGCCGTTTCGGGCTTATCGGACCGTGGCCGGAGCGCCGCTTTCGGAGATTAAGGCGCTGCTGGCGGGGGCGGCGCTGTTTGTGGGCAACGATTCCGGGCCGGCCCACATGGCGGCGGCGTTCGGCGTGCCATCGATAGTGATTTTCGGCCCGTCGGATCCGGAAATCTGGGGGCCGTGGCGCACGGCGTCGGAGGTGGTGCGCGCCCCGGAAGGCATCGGCCGCGTGGAAATTGCGCAGGTTCTCGACGTGCTCGGCCGATTGAAGGTAGCCGCATGAGCGGATTGACACGGCTGCTTTCCTATGCCCGCCGGTATGCGGGGCACTTGGTTGGAGCGGTCGTACTGATGGCGGTGGCGGGCGCCACGCAGGGCATGCTGGCGCTGCTGATCGGGCCCATTTTCGACCGCGTACTTAATCCGGCTGCCCCGAACACGCGCGTCCCCCTTCTTGTTCATCCTTTCCTGAACCATCAGCTCTATCTCGACCAATTCGTGCCCAGCCGGATCGGCAACGTTTGGACCATGGTGGCGTTCGCCATCCTGGCGGTGTTCCTCACGAAGGGCATTTGCGATTACGCGGGGAATTACCTGGTCAGCTACGCCGGATTCTCCGCCGTAACGGATTTGAGGAACCGGATCTTCGACAAGGTTTTGAAGCAGGGCGCGGAGTTTTTCGAACAGCATTCCACGGGCCGGCTGATGTCGTCCATCATGAACGAC
>PLGA01000636.1:2388-2581 GCA_003139735.1 Bryobacterales bacterium
TCCGCCGCACCAGCAGGCGCACGCAGGACAAGCAGGCGGAGCTGACCCAGATTCTTCAGGAGACCATCAGCGGGCACATGGTGGTGAAGGCGTTCGGCGCGGAGCAGTACGAATCGCGCCGGTTTCGGGACGCCGCGCGGAAGCTGCTGAAGACCAACGTGCGGTATGTGCTCTTGCAGGCGCTGTCTTCCCC
>PLGA01000004.1 GCA_003139735.1 Bryobacterales bacterium
CGAAGGTCCGCTCACCGAGCACAATTTTGCCCCGCGCAAAGTGACGCTGCCGCTCAAGCAACATGCCGGCGCTCCCGCGGTCGCTGTGGTCAAATGCGGCGACCGCGTGCGCGCGGGTGATTTGATCGCCGCGCCGGAAACAGGCAAGCTCGGCGCGCGCATTCACTCGAGCATCGACGGCCGCGTTACCGTGGGCGCGGACGCGATCGTGATTGACGCCTGACTCGAATTTGGGCGCCTCAAGTCTCGCTCTTGAGATGCGCAGGTCGAACTGGAAGTTCTCTGCAAAAGAAACTTGTCATCCTGAGCGGAGCGGAACGAAGTGAAGCGAATTCGAAGGATCTGCGGTTGCTTTTCGATCATTGGGGTGCCCCGGGTCTCGATTTTGAGACCCGGGATAGCGCGAACGGTCGCTCGACGGGTTTGTATCAGGGCATGACTTCAGTCATGCCGAAAAATGCTGATGAATAACGACTGGGCTTTAGTCCCTGAGGAATCTCGAAATGCCTGAAATCAATTCCATCGGACTCATCGAACTCTCCAGCGTGGCCAACGGTTTTGTCGTCGAAGATCTGATGCTGAAGGCGGGCTCGGTCCAACTTCTGCTCGCGCGCAGCATCTGCTCGGGCAAATTCCTCATCGTGGTCTCGGGCGACGTCACCAGCGTTCAGGCCGCGCTCGCCGCCGGAGCCACCGCGGCCGGTGCCTCGCTCATTGAGCGCCGCCAGATCGCCCGCGTGCATCCCACAGTTCTCCAGGCCATCTCGCAGACCGTCGACATTCCGCCCAGCCAGCTCAAGTCCATCGGCGTCATCGAGACCTTCTCCGCAGCCAGCATCATTGAAGTCGCCGACGCCGCCGTCAAATCCGCCAACGTCACTCTCCTCAAAGTCCATCTCGCCATGGCCCTCGGCGGCAAAGGCTTCGTGGTCATGGCAGGCGACATTTCCAGCGTTCAGGCCGCCGTCGCCGCCGGCTGTAAGGCCGCCGCTGAAGACGGCATGCTCGTCGGCAAAGGCGTCATCCCCAACCCCGCGCCCGAGCTCTTCAAGGAATATATCTAGTGCGGCGCGCCAGAAGTCCGCATCACAATGAAAAAGTCATCCTGAGCAACAAAAATCGCATGTCATCCTGAGCGAAGTGGGCCGCGCTTCGCGCGGCCCACGCAGTCGAAGGACCTGCGGTTGCTTTTGTTTTTGCCTTTCGCCTGGGAAAGCACGAACCGCGACCCACCTGATTCACTGACTCGCCAACTCCGCTAGCTCCGCTCCGTTATCCTGTCTGCACCATGATCTCCGCCCTCCGCCGCGTCCCTCCCTTGGCCCTTCTCGCGTGCGCCGTCGCCGCTTCCTCCGCGCTCCTCGCCCAGCAGACTGCGCCCGCCGTCCTTCCCTACCGCGGTGAACAGCCGGTGCGCGCTCGTCACGGCATGGTTGTGAGCGTGCATCATCTGGCCGCTGACGCCGGTCTCGGCATTCTTGAGGAGGGCGGCAACGCCATCGACGCCGCGGTCGCCACGGGTTTTGCCCTCGCTGTCGTCCATCCCGCTGCAGGCAACCTCGGCGGCGGCGGCTTCATGCTCATCCGCGAACCCACCGGCAGGACTATCTTTCTCGACTACCGCGAAAAAGCTCCGCTCGCCGCTACCCAGAACATGTATCTCGACGCCAGCGGCAATGTGATTCCCGGCTCGAGCGTTCTTGGGGTACGCTCCATCGCCACGCCGGGCTCGGTCGCCGGCCTTGTCTACGCCGAGCGCATATACGGCCGCCTCGACCTCAAGCGCGTGATGACGCCCGCCATCCAACTGGCGCGCGCGGGCTTTCAACTCACGCCGCAGGAGGCCGCCGAGCTCTCCGATCCCGACCTCGCCCGCTTTCCCGCCTCGCGCCACATCTTCCAACGCGACGGCCGCTTGTACAAGTCAGGCGAAATCTTCCGTCAGCCCCTGCTCGCCGCCACGCTCCAGCGCATCGCCGCCGATCCCGACGATTTTTATCACGGCACGATGGCCCGCCAACTCATTGCCGATTTGAGCAGAGGCGGCGCGCTGCTCACGCTCGACGATCTCGCCCAGTACAACGTGGTCGAGCGCGAACCCATCGTCGGTACATTTCGCGGCACGCTTCACAACTACACCGTCATCAGCGCGCCGCCACCTTCCTCCGGCGGGATCGTGCTCATCAGCGCGCTCAACATCCTGGAAAGCTATCCGCTGGCGACGCTCGGCGACCCCAGCGCCGCATGGGTTCATCTCGCCACGGAGGCGTGGCGCCGCGCCTACATGGATCGCGCTGATTATCTCGGCGATCCCGACTACAACACCATCCCCGTGACCGCGCTGACCGCGAAAAACTACGCTGCCGCCTGGCGCGAGAGCATTGTGCCCGAGCGCGCGTCGCCGAGCGTTGCGCTCCATCGCCCCGCGGGCTTTGTGCCGGCTGCGCCCGCGACGGCAGGGCAGCGACGGCACGAATCGCCCGACACCACGCATTATTCCGTTGTGGATCGAGAAGGCAACGCCGTCGCCGTCACCACCACGCTGAACGACAGCTTCGGCTCTCACGTCGCCTCCGCCTCGCT
>PLGA01000493.1:0-164 GCA_003139735.1 Bryobacterales bacterium
CCCACCGAAAAGGCCTTCCGCTTCTACGTCCGGTCCCTCACCGCAAGCCGCGTCGCAGTGCATGAGGCGGAACGCCTGCGCCAGGAGTTCAGCGACCTGCATACCGTCGAGGAGCGAGTCGAACGCTCCAGCCAGATTCTCATGGAACTGACGCGCAATGTGGG
>PLGA01000493.1:215-3369 GCA_003139735.1 Bryobacterales bacterium
AACCGCAATTTCAGCGGCTGGCAGTTGGGCGCGGCGCGGCGCGAACTGCTGCGCAGAATCCTGGAGGAGCGGGCTCTGTATGACGCGGTAATGCGCCATCTCCAACTGCTCTACCAGAAAGGCTTGCTCGATCCCGACACCTCCCCGGAGGTGCACATGGAAGGCGCATCCAACCTCCTCGGACTGGATTTGCACCTCACGCGCGAGAAAATGCGCGAATTGCTGCGCGCCCTGGAAGAGAAAAAGCGCCTGATGGAACTGCTGGACCGGTACCTGGAGCAGCCGGCCGGCGAGCTCGAAGTGCACGTGGGTCTGCAGGTGGCCCATCCCGCCATGAAAGACCTGGCGCTCATCGGCATGACCGTGCGGATGGCCAGCGGGCTGCCCGCCAAGGTTGCGGTGCTGGGGCCCATGCGCATGCACTACGAGCGCGCCATGGGGGCCGTCCTCCAGACCTGCCGCGCTCTGGAGAGCGCCCGGTTCTGACCGCATCTTTGTTAATCTAGGAATAGTGGACACGCAGAACTCCGATCAGAACCCGACCGATGCCGTTTCGGGCGGCCTTTTGCCCGCGGAAACTACGGATAGCCGGCTTTTGGAACTTACCGCCGAGCGCGACCAGCTTCTCGCGGACAAGGCGGACCTCCAGGACCGGCTGCTGCGCCTGCGCGCCGAGTTCGATAACTCCCGCCGCCGCGCCGACCGGGAGCGCTCCGAGTATCTGCAATATGCCGCCATGGACTTGGTCCGGGAAATCCTGCCGGTGCTGGACGATTTCGAGCGCGCCTTGCAGCACGAAACCACCGACCAGGATTATGCCAAGGGCGTCGAGTTGATCTACCAGCGCCTGTCCGAAACCCTCAAGAAGATGGGGCTGGAAGCGGCGGAAACGGAAGGGCGCCAGTTCGACCCCAATCTGCATCAGGCGGTGCAGCGGGTGGAGACTGAGGATGCGGCGGACCAGAGCATCCTGGGCGAGTTCCAGAAAGGCTACAGTTTTCGAGGCAAGCTTCTCCGGCCGGCCATGGTGAAGGTGGCGGTCAAGCCGTAACGCGATGAATTCCGTGTCGAAAAGAGACTACTACGAGGTTCTCGGCGTGGGCAGGGACGCCGGCGAGCAGGAGATCAAGGCCGCCTACCGCAAGCTGGCGCTGCTGCACCACCCCGACCGCAACCCCGAACACGCGGACGCCGAAGACAAGTTCAAGGAGGCATCGGAAGCCTATAGCGTGTTGAGCGATCCGCAAAAACGCGCGGCCTACGACCGGTACGGCCATGCTGGTCTCCAGGGCGCGGGCGCGTCGAACGTAAACCCGGACATCTTCGCCGATTTCAGCGACATCCTGGGCGATTTCTTCGGCGTCGGCGATCTGTTCGGAGGCGGAGGCGGCCGGCGGCGCAACGGAGCGCAGCGCGGCGAAGATGTCCGCTACGACTTGGAGATTGCGTTTGAAGAAGCCGTTTTCGGGCTGAATGCGGAAATTCAGGTGCCGCGCCTGGAACGGTGCAGCCGCTGCAACGGCTCCGGCGCCCAGCCCGGAACCATCGCCACCGCCTGCCCCACCTGCCGCGGCCGCGGGGAGGTTCTCTATCAGCAGGGGTTTCTTTCTATCCGGCGCACCTGCCACGCTTGCGGCGGCGCGGGCTCGGTCCTCCGCAATCCCTGCACCCAATGCCGGGGACAGGGACGCGTCCAGGCGCAGCGCAAGCTGAAGATCAACATCCCAGCCGGCGTGGACGAAGGCACGCGCCTTCGTCTGGCGAACGAAGGACAGCCCGGCGCCAACGGGGGACCTCCCGGAGATCTGTACGTGCTCCTCAAGGTCCGGCCGCATCCATTTCTTGAGCGCCATGAGACCGACCTGCACTGCACCGTTCCCATCAACGTCGCGCAGGCCGCGCTCGGCGCCGAAATCGAAGTGCCCACGCTCGAGCAGCCGCAGAGGCTCAAGATCCCCGAAGGCGTGCAGACTGCCGCCCAATTCCGTCTGCGTCACAAAGGCGTACCGTCCCTTAACGGCGGCCCGCGCGGAGATCTGGTCGTCCACATCGACGTTCAGACCCCCACCCGCCTCACCCGCGAACAGCGCAAACTGATGGAACAGTTGCGCGAATCCCTCCCCGTGGACAACGCCCCCGCGGAGAAGGGTCTCTTCGAAAAAGTCAGAGACTACTTCGCGTAGGCCGCGGTCAGCGAGGGCGGGGCGTCTTCCGGCCGGCTTCCCCAATTGCGGTTGGGCTGGGACCCCATCGTGAACGCCAACTCGCCGCCCCGCACGATTTCCTCGTGCGAGATCCACGTCCGCGCGATCGGTTTTCCGTTCAACCTGGCCGACTGAATGTACTGTGTCCTTTCGGCAGGCCTGCACAGACCTGGGGGACCGGCAGCGGGGCGGATTTGCGACAAGGTCAAGCCGTCCCTGGGGAGGTTCTGCTCAACTACGGCTGCGCCAGTTCTCTGTATTGACTGCCCGTCGGCAGCCCAGGTTCAATTTCTATACGGATTCGGTCCGCGGTGAGCGTTCCTTCCACACCATGACAGCCTTCCAGCGTGAGTTCGTAACCCTCGGGTGTCTGCTTCAAATCCAGGCCACCGATGACGTTCTGCCCATTGAAGTAGTCCAAGTGGAGGTTTTTCAGCCCCTCTAGGACGAAGCCGACGATGACGTGCTTGGTGCAGATAAAGAAGCCTTGGCTGTTTACCTCACTCGTCGCTTCGAACGTGTGGATCCGGACTGTGGAGTGACCGGTCCGATGTAGCTCGAGTGCGAGCACTTCGGCGTCATGGAATGAGGGCCAGTAGCCGAACCACCTGATCAACTCGGACGAGCCGGGGACTTCGTCGGTGACCTCAAGCATGTTGCCTCCCATACGCGATCCCGGCATCGGCGAGAATGCGGCGCACAGAAGTGCGCCCGATATTAAGTGCACGGGCGATCTCCGCTTTGGCAATGCCAGTTCGATAGAGTTGCCGGACCTCGTTAGCGTGCGCGACCGCCGTTGCCGGCCGGCCGAGACGTTTACCATTCTGGCGGTAGGCCTCCTCGGCGTCGAATCCGCGGATCCCCTTCACATAAGCGTCCGCGATCATGGCGATGGCGTGGTCGCCGATCATCTCCTGGGTGTAACTGTTCCACGCCGGGAAGATGGGCAG
>PLGA01000006.1 GCA_003139735.1 Bryobacterales bacterium
ACCTGGAAATAGTTGCGCGTCTCGGCCAGATGCTCGATGCCGCGGAAGTTGAAGCCGATATTCAGCTCGGCGTCCTGCACGGTTTCGCCTTCGCAGATCATGTCGAGCTTGTAGGGTTCTTCAAGGCCGGGGTGATAGGGGCCCATGGGAATTCTGTAGCTCATTGTGCGACCTCTTTCTGACCTGACGCGGCTGCGGCCGGCTTGGGCGGGGCATTGGGATCTTCGCGCAGATTCACGCCGGTCTTGTCGCCCTTGCGCAGCAGTAGCGGCTCATATGCGCGGCCGGTGAAATCAATGGAATACTCCTCGTGGACCTCGCGCTCGATCCAGTCCGCCGCTTCGCACAGGTCGAAGATGCTTTCGATTTTGGCGCCTTCGGGGGCATTGCCGGCGATGGTGAAGGGGAGCCCGAGCAAGCGGCTGTGGAGGTCCCAATGGTATTCGAGGCGGAAGCCTTCGGCGCCCGGCAATTGATAGGCGGTGATGGTGATGAAGCGCGCGTGCATCTCGCTCATTACTTTTGCGACGTGGCGGACGCTGACAGTGCCGGGGTTCAGCCACCACGTGCCGCGGCTCTCCACCCAGGGTTCCGCAATTCCGAGCTCTTCACGAAGGGTTTCGAGAGATTTCATTGTGAATCTCCTCCTGGCGGCGTGGATGCCGCCAGTACGGCCGGTCTGGAGACCGGCGCTACAGAACTTGATGCCGGCGCCACCGAGGCGACGGCCGGTTTTGGAGCGGGTGGACGGCGGGCCACGGTGTAGGACTTCTTCAATTCGCCCTGTGTCGTGTAAATCGGCGGCGTGTCCTGCTGTTGCGTGAGTGCATGCTCGGTGTGGCCTTCCTTGAGCGCGTGTTCGGTGCAGCCTTCCACGCAACGGCCGCAGAAGGTGCACTGGCCGGGATTGTAGCTCCAGGTGAATTCGCCTTTGCCGGCCTTGAACTCGATGGCGCGCGAGGTGCAGCGCATGCGGCAGACGGCGCAGCCGGTGCAGAGCGCGGGATCGAACTGGACGAGACCGCGGAAGCGCGCAGTGACTTTGGGGCGCGCGGGGAAAAGCAGGGTCTGGTAGCCGCGCCGCAGATTCTTCCAGAGCATGGTGAGAATGTTCATAGCCAGAACCTCACGAAGAGCGCGGACGAGATTGCCAGCACCGCGAAGATGAGCGTGCATTGCCAGTAGAAGCGCACGCTGGAATCGATGGCGAGGCGCGCCGTGGCTGCGGCCAGCACCGAGAGCAGCAGCACGACGGCCACTGAAAGCACAACAAACAGGCAGCCGGCGAGCAGCGAAGTTCCCCAGGCGAGCGCGATATGCGGCGCGATGAGCGTGGCGACGAGACCGGTGGCGGCGACCCACTCGAGACCGTGAGCGAGTTCCCACATGGCCAGTTCGGGGCCGGCGTATTCGGTCATCGGGCCGGCGTAGATCTCCTGCTCCGCATTGGGCAGCGAGAAGGGATTGATGTGCAGCTTGGCGGGCAGGCAGATCAGAATCGCGATGATGCCGAGCACAGTAAGGAAGGTCGGGTGCATCGCGGCCAGTGCTTCGAGCCTGAACGTGTGCTGCGAGGCGGCGATGGAGACGATGGCCAGCAGAAAAACGATGTTGTAGGAGACGCTGAGTGCGGCTTCGCGCGCCGAGCCGATTTCGCCGAAGATGGAACGCGACGAGAAGCCCGCGGCGATGATGCAGATGGACGGCAGCTCCAGCAGCGCCAGCAGCAGGATCAGATCGCCTTCGAATCCGCCCGACAACGGCAGAACCGGTAGCAAGCCTACGGCCCCGGCCGCGGAGGAAACCGCGATGAGCGGCCAGGCGCGCATGATGAATCCGGCAATGCCGGGGCGCGGCGGAGTGCTTTTGCCGAGCAGCTTCATGAAGTCCCAGAAGGGCTGCATGAAAGGCGGTCCGACGCGCTCCTGCATCAGGGCGACGGCTTTGCGTTCGACCCAAAGGAAGAACCAGGCGGCGGGCACGGCGAAGAGCAGGCCGGGAAAGATGAGCAGGCGAGCGAGGGCGGTGAGCAACGGGTTCATGGCTGCACCTCCTCGGTCGTCGCTGCGATGACAATCGCGGGCGTCGGCGAGTCGCTTCCGCGTTCGGCCAGAAGCGTTGCCGCTTTGACGACGCCGGCGATGATGGCGTCGGGCCGCGGCGGGCAGCCGGGAACGTAGACGTCGACGGGCAAGTGCTTGTCGAGCGGGCCGGCAAGCGTGCGGCTGTCGATATACACATTCGTGGTCGCCGGGCACGAGCCGATGGCGACGACGGCCTTGGGCCCGCAGACCTGGTCGTAAACGGTTTTGACGGCGTTGACGGCTTTGTTGGTCACCGGCCCGGTTACCACGAGAATGTCGGCGTGCCGCGGGCTGCCCTGAAGCAGAACGCCCAGTTGTTCGGCGTCGTAGCGCGGCGAGAGCGCGGCGATAATCTCAATGTCGCAACCGTTGCAACTGCCGGAGTTCATGTGGAAGAGCCAGGGGCTCTTGCGGCGCGCGGTGCACATCAATCGCTTCCAGAACTTCATGGCCGCACCCCCATCAGAATTTGCAACCCATGGGGCCAGATTCCGGCGATGAGCAGGATGGCCACCAGCACGACAATGACGGCTTTGATCAGGAACGGTTCGCGCCCTCCCTCCCGAGTTTGGGCTTGCGGCGGCGGATCAGGCGGAGGTCCCCACCAGTTGCGCGTGAGCGCCAGCGTGTAGGCGATCAATGCGAGGATCGACGAGACGATGAAGATGGTGAGCGGGCAAAAGCCAACCTCGTATGCGGCGGAGTACAGCCGCCAGCGGCCGATGAAGCCGATTGTGGGCGGAATGCCTAGCATGGCCAGCATGCCGAAGAGGAATCCGAAGGCGCTCACCGGGTAGCGCACGGCCAGAGCTACGGGCTCGACTGCGAGTGCGCCGTCGGCCTCAGGCGCGGCGAGACAAATAAACAAGAGCGCCTTGGCAAGGGCGTGCGTGGATGCGGCGATGATGGCGCCCTGCATTCCGAGCGCGTTGGCTGAAGCCACGCCGAGCAGCAGGAAGCCGACGTCTTCGACTGTCGAAAGGACCAGGAGCCGTTTGAGACTGCGCTGCGTGAGCATGAGCAGCGCGGCCAGCAGCGAGGTGAGAGTTGCGGCGTAGAAGAAGAGCGGCTGCGGCGTGAGGAGCGCGGGAATCGTCTGCGCGCCGATGAGGAACTCACCGAAGGCCGCCATATCGACGACGGCGATGATGAGGCCGAGGACGA
>PLGA01000288.1 GCA_003139735.1 Bryobacterales bacterium
TGTGAGTCTGGAGCGCGTCGAGCGATTCCAGCACGCGTTCAAGCAGGCTGTCGGTCTGCGAGACTGTGGTCCTCAAAACCTCGATGGAATGCGCCTGGGTGGTGAGCCGCTCGTCCAGGGAAGACATGGTTCTTGTAAGAAGCTGTTCGACGGCGGCCGTGAGCTGCGCCACCGAAGGAACCTCCGCCAGTTTGGCGGCGTGTCCGTCCAGCCGCGCCTCGATCCGTTTGTGGACGATGGCGTTGGCCGTTTCCTGCGCNNCAACTGGTCCGCCGCCGCCGGGTCCATCCCGCCGCGTTCGCGGCGAGACAGGGTGAGAGTGCCCGCCGCGACCCCCGCCAAAAAGATCGCCACGCGTGGTACATACCTGAGAGCCCGTTCCATGGTTGACTCTTACTATAGCGCCACCGGAATCCGGTGCAGGTTCCATCCCTTAGTAACGTAGGTACTGGGTACGTACGGCTATTGCGCCAGCCCCAATTTAACTGGCATCCTGACTAGGAATCGTCCGTTACATCTAGGAGACGTCTGGTTGAGTTACGCCACGGGATCGGACCCCGACGAAAGAGGAGTCTCTTACCCTTTTGTCTTTGATCGCGACTTGGGTCGTGTGACCTGGTTGAGCGCCCGCGCCCGCTCCGCGCTGGTACAAACAGAGAGTCTGCTGTCCCTCCAGCATGACCTCCTTCGACGCTATTTTCATCTGGAAACGGCGGCGCGCCGGCTCGCCCGCCAGGCCCGGCTTGGCGGGGCCGGCGGCCGCGCGGTACGCCAGGTGGAACTGGAACGCCAGCGGCTCGGCCGGGACCTGCATACCGGCGTCGGCCAACTGCTGACGGCTATCCGGCTGCAAACCGAATCCATCGAGATGCAACTGCCGGAAGCGCCGCCCCTGGTGCGGCAGGCGCTGCAACGGATTTCCACGCTGGTCCGCGACGCCTTGGAGCAGGTTCGCGCGCTCTCCAACCGTCTGCATCCTCCCGAATGGCAGCGACTGACCATTGGGGAAGCCTTGCGCCAACTTTGGGACTTGAGCGGCATTCCCCAAAAGTTCGACGCGTCTCTGCGGATCGAACCGCTGCCGCGGGAGCCTGGCCTGGAGTTGAAAATCGTCACCTACCGCGCGGCCCAGGAAGCGTTCTCGAATCTCACGCAACACGCCCAGGCCACGCGCGTCGAAGCCAGCCTGGAAACCCGCGGCGGCAGCCTGGTTCTGACGGTCCGCGACAACGGCGCGGGATTCGACGCTGCGAGACTGTTCGCGGCTCCGGCGAGCCTGGCTTCGGGGATCGGACTGCGCTCGATCCGCGAGCAGGCCGCCGGGCTGGGCGGGCGAATCGATATCCGGAGCGGACCGGCAGGCACTACACTGGAGTTTTCAGCGCCTTATTCTCGCGTTTAACGCGAGCTCCGCAAGTAAAGGGGAAGGGATGCAGGAATTGCAACCAACGACGGTGGTTCTGGCGGACGACCATGCGATCGTGCGCGAGGGCTTCGCGGCGCTCTGCGTGGCGAACGGCATACGGGTTCTGGCCGAATGCGCCGACGGCCCATCGGCTGTGGAAACCGTTTCCGCGCTCCACCCGGATTTCGCCATTCTGGACCTGCACATGCCGGGGATGACCGGAATCGAGGTGGTCCGTAAACTGCGCGCGGCAGGCTGTCCCTCCAAAATGATCATCCTGTCGATCAGCCGGGACGAGGGCACGGTTCTCGAAGCGTTGCGGGCCGGCGCGGATGGGTACCTGCTGAAGGACGGCCCCGCGCGCCACCTGGTGGACGCCATGAGTTTCGTGCGCGACGGCGGGGTCTACCTATCGCCGCTGCTGCGTGGCGCCGGGCTGTTCACGCGGCAGGATAAGAACCCCGCCGAGGACTCCGTCAGGTCCCTCAGCGCGCGCGAGATGGAGGTCTTCTCCTATTTGGTGAACGGCTTGCGTCCCAAAGATATCGCCGAACTGCTGGAGATCAGTCCCAAGACGGTCGATACCTACCGCGCCAGCCTGATGCGCAAGCTGAACGTCCACGACCTGGTAGGCCTGGTCAAGTTCGCCATCGAGCGCAACCTGACCAGCACGTCCGATCCGCGCGATTCGCGTTAGGCGCAGGTTTTCCTTGACGCGGAGACGCAGAGACGCAGAGAGCGGAGCTTTATATTACTGATTTCTCCGCGTCTCTGCGTCTCCGCGTCAAAAAACTCTATTTCAGAATCTGGAACAGGTTGCTGTAGTCGTCGGTCCAGAGCCTTACTTTGCGGGTGGCTTCGGCCGGTTTGGACGCATCGACGATGGCCGGGTCGAATTCGTACGGCGGCGTGTTCACCAGCACCCAGGTGGCGGCGAACACGTCTTGCGACGGGTCGTCGTCGGTATCCACGGTGCGCGCCACCTTGCCCAGCGCGTTGCTTTCCCCCAGCACCACCGGCTCCAGATCCAGATAGCGGTTCGAAATGTGCACGGCCAGGATTCCGTCCGGCTTCAGGTGGTGAAAGAACAGCTTCATGGCCTCGAAGGTGAGCAGGTGCACGGGAATCGAGTCGCTCGAAAACGCGTCCACCGCCAACACGTCGAAATTCTCCGGCTGCTCGCGCTCGAGCGAGAGGCGCGCATCGCCCATGGCTACGTCGTGCTTGGCCTGGCAGTAGCGCAGGAACGTGAACTCCGGGACTGCCGTGGGCGATTCCGGCATGCTCATGTGCAAGACCAGGGGGTTGATCTCGTAAACGCGGTAGTAATCGCCCGCCCGCCCGTAGGCTGTGGTGGTTCCCGTCCCCAGCCCGATTGATCCCACGCGGATGGGGCCGTTTTTCTGCTTGGATCGAATCGCCAGGCCGATTCCGGTATTCGGGCCGTAGTAAGTGGTGGGCAGCATTTGCCGCGCCGGGTTGAGGTATTGTTCGCCGTGGTTGATGGTGCCGTGAGTCAGCCCGCGCGTGGCGCTGATGTCCGTGAACGGGCCCGAGTCGTGGACTTTCAAAGCGCCGTAAAAGTTCCGGACCATCAGACGATTTCCGCTGTTGGCCTCACGCATTTGGAAGCCCACATAGCCGGCCAGCAGAAGCACCGCCAGCTCCGCCCCGAACGCTCCCCACCCTCCCCATTTGCGGGCCCAGCGCAGCTTCGGATCGCCGCGCAAGACCACCAGGGCGAGAACCGCCGCTGCCACCAGCACCGCCGCCAAAAATGCTTGATCGGAATTGTCCTGGGATTCCCATCCCTTGCGCAGCCAGCCGGCCATGCCGTTGGCCCACTCGACGAACACGTCGCGGCGCTCATATCCGAAGCAGCCCCCCAGGAAAATTGCTGTCACGCCGAGCAGGAATCGCGGAGCCGGCAGCAGTTCGCGCAGCCATTCCGGGTCCGGATAGGTTCGCAGGACGACGATCGCCAGCGCGCCGCAGACCACCATGCCAATGGGCAGCTCGTACAGCGCATTGAACAACTGCGGCGCCACCAGGCCGACCAACACGCCGCCCAGCGCGCCGCCGGCCGAGATCATCAGGTAGAAGTGCGTGAGATAGCGCGGATGCGGCTTCAAACGGACCAGCTCCCCGTGGCACACCATGCAGCAGGTGAACAGGCCCATGAGGAAGAGCGGAACGGCCACTTTGATAGGCAGATTGGCGGAATTGTCCGTGAACATGGAATACGCCATGCAGCCCAGCGCCACGGCTAGCAGTTGGAGGTACGGGTTGCGCCGGTACCAGCCGCCGCTTTCGAAACACAAAATGAAGGAGAGCAGATAAACGCTCAGGGGAAGCACCCACAGAAACGGAATTGCGGCGATGTTCTGCGAGAGATGGTTGGTGATGGCCAGCAGCAGCAGCGACGCGGTGGCCGGCAACAACAGCCACATCACGTATTGCCGCGCCACCGGCTTGGGCGCCGGCAACTCATTCGCCACCACCTTGTTCGGAGGCTCGTATTGGCTCGAGCGCAATGCCATGAACCCGCACAACAGCACAAACGCTCCGTAAGCGATGGACCACGTCCAGGACTGCTCGTGGGTGGTGAGCCTGGGTTCGAACAGCACCGGGTAGCTGAGCAGCGCGAACATGGAGCCGGCATTGGACAGGGCGTAGAGGCGATAGGGCATGGCGCCCTGGTAGCGCCGCGCGTACCATGCCTGCATCAACGGCCCGGTGGTGGCCAGCAGGAAATACGGCATCCCTACGGTCACTGCCAGCAGACCCAGAATCCGGAACAGCGGATCGCTCGGGTCGGTGGGCTTCCACGAGGCGTTCGGATAGATAGGAAGGGCAGCCAGGCTCGCCAGCAAGAGCAACCCGTGCGTCAGCATTTGCGCGCGCGGCTTGAGGTAGCGAATCAAGGCGTGGGAGTAGAGATAGCCCGCGAGCAGCGCCAACTGAAAAAACAGCAGGCAGGTGGTCCACACCGCCGCCGAGCCGCCGAACCAGGGAAGGATGATCTTGGCGATCACCGGCTCCACCTGAAAGAGCAAAAAGGCGCTTACCAGAATCGTAATTGCGTAGAGGAACATGATGAAATCCGCTTTCGGACAGCTACTTGTACGCCGCCACTCCCGTAACCTTTTCCCCAATTACCAAAGCGTGTATGTGATCCGTCCCCTCGTACGTCTTGACGGTTTCCAGGTTGCAGAGGTGACGCATGATGGGGTATTCGTCCGTAATGCCGTTGGCGCCCAGCAGGTCGCGGCTGAGGCGCGCGCATTCCAGGGCGATGGCGGCGTTGTTGCGCTTGAGCATGGAAATCTGGGCGGGCTCCAGGTGGTCCTGGTCCTTGAGCCGGCCGGCGTGCACGGCCAGCAACTGCGCCTTGGTGATTTCGGTGATCATCCAGGCCAGTTTCTCCTGTACCAGTTGGTGGGAGGCGATGGGCCGGCCGTCGAACTGCTTGCGCGCGACGGAATAGGCGCGCGCGGTCTCATAGCAGTCCATGGCCGCGCCAATCACGCCCCAGCCAATGCCGTAGCGCGCCTGCGAAAGACAGGCAAGCGCCGCTTTGAGGCCCTTGGCGCCCGGCAGGCGGTCCGCTTCCTTCACGCGGCACTCGGCTAAGGAGAGGCTGGAGGTCACCGAAGCCCGCATGGACCACTTCCCGTGAATGTCGGAGACCGTGTAGCCGGGCGTGCCGCGCTCCACCAGGAAGCCCAGGATGCCCTCGCCGGAGCGAGCCCAGACCACCGCCACGTCGGCGATGCCGCCATTGGTGATCCAGGTTTTCTCGCCGTCGATCACCCAGCCATCGCCGTCGCGCCGCGCGGTGGCGCGCATGCCGCCCGGGTTGGAGCCGAAATCCGGCTCCGTCAATCCGAAGCAGCCCACCGCCTGTCCGCTCTGCAAGCGCGGCAGCCACTTGCGCTTCTGGCCGTCCGAGCCGTAGGTAAAGATGGGGTACATGACCAGCGCGCCCTGCACCGAAACAAAACTGCGCACGCCCGAATCGGCGCGCTCCAGCTCCTGCATGATCAGCCCGTATTCCACGGCGCTCATACCGGCGCAGCCGTAGCCTTCCAGGTTGGCGCCCAGGAACCCCAATTTCGCCATCTCCGGGATCAACTCGGATGGGAAGCGCGCCTCGCGGTAGCAATCGCGGAGCAGCGGCGCGATGCGCTCATCGGCGAAGCGCCGGGCCGTCTGCCGCACCATCAATTCCTGTTCGCCGAAAAGCGAATCGACGCAGAAATAGTCCACGCCCCGAAATGCCATTTGTCTGTAGGACTATTGAAGCACGAAACGGGCCGCCAAACATCAGGTGTGGCCGAAGTCCGCTACCATGCGGGGCTGGGGGGTGGAGAATGGACGTCTCCTCTCCAACGGCATCAGGATTCGAATCGCGACTTGCAGTAGAATAGGATTGTGACGTCGCCAAGCGTGGTTGCCGTTCTTGTGCCCGTGATCGCCCATGCGGTTGCTGTGTTCGGAGACGAGCGCAAGGCCACGCACTGGTTGTCAACGCCCCTGGAAATCCTTGGGAATCGCACTCCGACCGAACTGCTTGCCAGTAACGAAGGAATCGCTTTGGTCGAGCGAACCCTGACCCGCATCGAACATAACATCCCGTCCTGATGGCGCGTAGCGTATATCGTGTCTGCCGGGCCCGATACGCCCGGTTGGATGGCGAAGGCGCCAGGCTCGCCGGCGGGCGGTGGAACTCACCGGGGCGGGCAGTGGTCTATATGGCCGAGAGCGTTGCGTTGGCGGTACTCGAGAATCTGGTTCACATGTCCCGGCAGGACTTCCCGGTGGGCTACGTCTGCGTTGCGGCCGTTATCCCTGACGGCATGGACATCGCGACAGAGCAGGACCTCCGTCTTCGCGTCGATCTGCGGGAACTGAGTTCCCAAGGCCTCGGCGACTGGTGGATCGATTCCAAGGAGTCTGCCGTGCTCGAAGCGCCGTCTGCGCTCGTAGCGGACGAACATCTCTATCTGCTCAACCCGGCGAATCCGGACTTCGTGCGAATCGTTGCCGATCCGCCGGCGCTGTTTCACTTTGATCCGCGCTTGTTCCGCTAATAGTTGTAGGCAGCCGGGATTCTGCTGGTTTTGGCGAAAATGCGTCTGTCCCCCCGGTGAGGCCCCTTGGAATTGGCGGAGTTCAGGCAGGCCCATTTCCCCCAATCTACGCGGAGCCCTCAAGCCCGAGCACGCGAAGCGTCTGCCGTAAGGCTTCGATCAAGTGGAATATCGGAAACTGGCCCCCGAAACGCCGATCCGGTCAGCGCGCGCGGCCTTCGGGATCTCGGGAAATTTGGCCAACTGCGCTAGAATCAACCTATATCGTAACTTCCGCGCTTCCCGGCGGCTCTTGCGAGCGTTCCCCATGGCCACAGAGACAATTACCCGCGCTTCGGAATTCCGCGACCGGCTTGCCAGCCACGTCCTGGTGGGCGATGGCGCCATGGGCACCATG
>PLGA01000351.1 GCA_003139735.1 Bryobacterales bacterium
ATGGCGCCGCGCTTCACCAACCCGTTCACCAGCGCCTCCGCCCCGATGCGCCGGTCGTGCGAATTGGTGCCGTGCAGAAACTCATCCACCAGGAAGAGCACGGGGAGCGGTCCTTTGGCGGCGGCATCCAGGATCTGTCTGAGCCTTAGGATTTCGGCATAGAAGCGCGACACGCCGGCCTGTAGCGAATCCGTGACCAGGATGGACGCCCCCACGGCCAGCGGCGAAATTCGCAGCCGCCGCGCCCGCACCGTCGCTCCCGCCTGCGCCAGCGCGACGTTTACGCCGAGGGTTCGCAACAGCGTGCTCTTGCCCGACATGTTCGACCCGCTGACCACCATCACGCGCAGCTCGCCGCCCAGTCGCACGTCGTTGCGCACCACACGGTCCTCGGGGATCAACGGATGGCCGATCCCCTCCGCTTCGAGCCATGGCCCATTTTCAGCAAACTCTGGGAAAGGATCGTCCGGATGCTCGAAGGCGTGGCTGGCCAGCGAGCACAGCGCTTCGATTTCGCCCACCGCGGTGAGCCAGCGCCGAACCGCCGGGCCCGATTCGCGCCGCCAATCCTCCACTGCGAATGCCAGGTGGGTGGTCCAGAGCAAGAAAGGCTCGGCCACGCGCACCACGATGTGGTCGCGCGAATCCAGGTACTCGATCAGCCGGCTGAGCCGGGACATGCGCCGGGAAGGCGGACTGCCGGCCGCGTCGAGCGACTCCCGCAATGCGGCCAGCAGGGGCGCGTGAAAGCGCTCGTGTTCCAGCCGGACCAGCGTCTCCGAGAGCAGCCCCAATTCGTGCGCCGCTTCTTCCACCGCCGCGACCACGGATCCCGTTTTCTTCCGGAAACGATAAAGAAACGTCCCGTTGACGAGGAGCGAAACCAGGAAGAAATCGCGCAACAACGCGGAGAAACCCTCCGACAGCCGCAGAATCCCCAGGTGGCCCGCGTCGAAGGCGAAGAAAGCCGCCAGGCCGAGCAATCCCAGCGCGGTCAGCGCCCACGTCCCGGCTTGCGCGAATCCCGGGGCGAGCAGCGCCGGCGCTTCGCCCCAGGCAGCCAGCGCCACGGGATCGACGCCGGTGCGGGCCTCTTCCGTCAGGATGGCCAGCTCTTCGCGCAGATCCACGCGCGGCCGCAGCTCCTCCACCGCCCTCTGCCGCGCGAGCACCGTGGCGGGAGCGGCGGGAGTGAGCAGCCATCGCGCCAGCGTGTCTTCCCCAATGTGAGTTCGCGCCGTGGAGATCAGCTCGAAGAGCGAACCTTTCCCGAACAGGTCGAGATCCCGCGCGTAAGGATGGGCCGGATCCAGGTAGCGGTCGCCGGACTCTCCGGTTCCAGCCCAGCGCCCGTCGAGACGCGCCAACCCGCGCTCGAAGAACCGCGCCGCGCGCCGCCGCCGTTCCAGCACGCGCAGGACCCGCTCATGCCGCACCGCCAGGGTGACGAACACCACCAGAGGGATGGCCGCCCACATCACCGACACGGAGCCCTGGAATAGAGCCATCCCGACGATGGCCGCGCCGCACGCCACGGCCGCCAGCCGCCAATACCCCAGGGCGCGATGCCGCCGCTCCCGGGCGGCGATCTCGGCCTGCCGTTCCGCGAGCAGGCGTGAATAGGTGGATCGTGGATCGGGATTCATCGGCCTTCCCCATTCTCTCGCCGCCCCCTGCCAAACCACAACCGCGGGATACTGAAAGACTATGGCCACTCAAATCTCAGCTCCGCCGGAACCCATTCTTCCGGCATCGAACGAAGTTCTGCTGGTCGCCAGCGGCGATTCGCGGCCCAGCGCGAATGAAACCTGCTGGCCGGCGCAGGCCGACATGGAAAGCAAGCTTACCGCGGCGTTCTCCGCCGAAGGCACGGCCGTGCGGCGCGCGCACCCCTACGATCCGGAAACCCGCCATGGATTCCTGTCGAGCCAGCGCATGGGCATGGACGTCTTCGCGAACATCCACCCTCAGGCGCGCGTGGTGGTGGCGGAAGCTGTGTGGCAGTACAGCCATCACGTCCTTCCGGGGCTGCGCAGCCACCGCGGACCCATTCTGACGGTGGCCAACTGGTCCGGCCAATGGCCTGGCCTCGTGGGCATGCTCAACCTGAACGGAAGCATGTACAAGGCCGGCGTTCCCTTTGCGACTATTTGGAGTCTGGATTTCACGGACGATTTCTTCCTCCGCGGGCTGCGCCAGTGGCTAGCCAACGGACGCGTGGAGCACGACGCCAGCCACGTCCGGCCGCTCGACCGCGCCGCCATCCCGGAACCGGAGGCCGCGGTGGGCCGCCAACTGGCGCGCGAACTCCAGCGCCGCAAGGCCATCATGGGCATCTTCGACGAAGGCTGCATGGGCATGTACAACGCCATCGCCGACGACGAATTGCTGAACCCGCTGGGGATCTACAAGGAGCGCCTCAGCCAGTCCGCGCTGGCGGCCAGAATGCGCCAGGTTTCGACGAAGGACGCCCGGAAGGTGCGGCGGTGGCTGGACAAGCGCGGCGTGCGCTTCGCGACCGGTCCCAACCCCGAGACCGACCTCACCGACGGCCAGATTCTCGATCAGTGCAAGATGTACATCGCGGCGGTCCGCATGGCCCACGAATTTGGCTGCGACCTGATCGGCATCCAGTATCAGCAAGGCCTCAAGGACATGGTCCCGGCTTCGGACCTGGCCGAAGGGTTGCTGAACAATCCCGATCGCCCGCCGGTCGCGAGCGAAGCCGGGGAACCGCTGTACCCGGGCCAGGCGCTGCCGCACTTCAATGAGGTGGATGAATGCGCCGGCGTGGATGCCCTGATCACCAACCGGGTCTGGTGCGCGCTAGGTCTCGACCCTTCTACCACGCTGCATGACGTTCGCTGGGGAGAGCATTACTCCGGCGATGGAATCGACGACTTCGTGTGGGTGTTTCAGATCTCCGGCGCGGTCCCCGCTTCGCACCTGGTGGGCGGCTACGCGGGGGCCGTCAGCGAGCGGCAGCCCGCCATGTATTTCCGGCTCGGCGGAGGCACGTTGAAGGGCGTTGCCAAGCCCGGCGAGGTGGTCTGGAGCAGGGTCTTCGTGGAAGGCGGCGCGCTGCACTGCGACATCGGCCGCGCGACGGCCGTCAGCCTGCCGGAGGAAGAAACCCAGCGGCGCTGGGCCGAAACCACGCCGCAGTGGCCCATCATGCACGCCGTCCTGCACGGAGTGACGCGCGACCAGTTTATGGCGCGCCACCACGCCAACCACATCAACGTGGCCTACGCTCCCACCGCCGCGGAAGCCGACCGCGCGCTGGCCGCCAAAGCCGCCATGTTCGACGAATTGGGCGTTGCCGTGCACCTGTGCGGGCGGGTGAATTTGGAATGACGCTGAAGAAAGAGTTTTGGCCACAGATGAACACGGATGAACACAGATAAGACAAAGCCTAAATTCTCGGCCTTTCTTATCCGTGTTCATCCGTGTTCATCTGTGGCCATTTCGTTTTCCTACCCCGCCAGTTTGCGGGCCTGCTTCTGGGCCAAGCGGCTCCACTGCGCGGTGACGGGGCGGCGATAGCGGGGGGCGGTGCGCGCGGCTTCCACGGCGCGGGCGTACATCTCGCGCGCGGCGGCGGGGTCGCCCAAGCGTTCGAGCGCCTGGCCGTAGTAGTAAAGGCCCTCGGGATCGTAGGCCCGGCGGTCCGTATAAATCTCCAGTTCGCGGCGGGCGTCGGCCAGGCGGCCGGCTTCGAGGTACGTGGCGCCCAATTCGCGGTGGATCTCGCTCAAGCCGTGCTTTTCGTCCTGCCGCAGGACCGTCTGAAACTCCGCCAGCGCCTCGTCGAGGCGGCCTTGCTCGCGCGCGATCCGCCCCAGTTGAAAATGCGCGTCGGTGGCATCCGGATCGATGGACACGGCGTTGCGGAAACGCTGGGCGGCCTCGGTGATTTGGCGCCGTTGCTGGTGAATCAGCCCAAGCTGGTACTGCGCGTCGCCATCGTGCGGATTGATGGCCGCCGCCTCCAACATGCGGTGAAAGCTTTGGCGGTTGCGCAATCCCGAGCCGAGGCTGCTCAGTTCTCCGCCCAGGAAGTACCAGGCGTAGAGCAGGAGGAAGGGCGAGGCCAGCCATCCGAGCAGGTAACGGATGGGACCCCATAGGAAAGCCACCACCACCAAGGGAACCCACGACAGTCCTACGATGCCCGCAGCCGCCGCGTTTCGCACACCGAAGAGCGTGCGCACCGCGAAGAACATGAGGGCCGCGAAGTAGATTCCCGCCGCGGCGGCGGCCCATACCGCCGCCTCCTCGGGAATTACCCACGCCACCAGCGCCAGCGGCAGGGCCGCCGCCGCCCAAGCCATGGCCACGCAGGTGAGCAGCGGCGAGTAATCGCGTTGAAAGACGGCGCCTAAACTGCCCAGGCGGCCCAGTAATGCGCCGACGATCAGCGTTCCGGGAACGTAGGCCAGGGCCAACACGATTACCGGGGCGAAAACGCCCAGCCTCAGCGGCGCGAAGGTCTGGAGCAGCCAGGAGGCGGCCAGCGCGGCCAACAGGGCGAACAATGAACTGCCACGGTCCAGAATCGCGCCCATGGCGGCGGCGGGGCGCCGCCAGAGATCGAAGAGGAGATTCAGTCCATTGGCCAGCACAATACGGAGGGTATCAGGCGGCGGCGGAGAGGGGCAATCGGAATCGGGAAGAAGGCAGGCGGGCCCACGAA
>PLGA01000442.1 GCA_003139735.1 Bryobacterales bacterium
TTCTCCAGTTGCGTCAGGAAGTACGCCAGCCAGAGGCCCACGATGCCGGCGGGCGCCGCGAGATCCATCCAACTGGGGCTAAACGGTCCCTTGGTGAAATCCGGGGCCACCAGCCAGTACAGGTCCACCAACCGCATGAGCAAAACAAAGACGGCGATGACGGCGAGCAGCTTGAAATTGCGCTTCAGATCGCGCGAGAGCAACAGCGCGAAGGGCAAGGCGAAGTGGCCGAGCACCAGCGTGAGGCCGACGAACTGCCAGCCGCCGCGTAGTCGCTCGATGTACCAGGGAATCTCTTTAGGCAGGTTTCCGGCCCAGACAATCAGGAACTGCGAGAACGAGAAATAAGCCCACACCATCACCGTCGCGAGCAGGAACTTACCTAAGTCGTGTAAGTGGCGCGAGGTGAGAACCTCCGACATGGGACGGCGGTAAGAGAGCAGCACCATCACCGTAATGAGGAATGCCATCGCGCTGAGGCCCTGGCCAATCATGAACAGAAGGCCGAACATGGTGGAGAACCAGTGCGGGTCGATGGACATAATCCAATCGATGGCCATGAAGGTGACGCTGAAGGCCCAGAAGATGAGGCCCGGGCCGGCCATGGCCCCCATTTTCCGGTGCGCCGGGCCGCGGCTATCGATGTCCTCCGCGGCGGACCAGCGGCTGAAGTACCAGGCGAGGAAGAGCCAGCCCGCAAAGTAGAGCGCCGCGCGGCCCAGGAAAAACGGCGTGTTCAGGTACACATGCTTGTGCTGAAGGACCTCATCGGCGGCGACGAATTTGGCGTGCGACCACTGGTACAGATTGGGGATGCCGATCAGGATGGGCGCGAACATCAAGGCTACCAGCGGAAAGGTGCGGGCGGCGGCTTCGCAGGGCCGCCGGATGACTACGCCCCATGCGCCGCCAGTGAGATATTGAAGCATCAGCCAAGCGAGAGATCCAGCGCTCAAGCCGACCACGAAGAGGTACGACCAGAGGTAAGAGCGATAGAACTGGGTGGGCGACTGAAAGAGTCCGACGAGGCAGAGGACAGCGCCGAGGACGCCGACGATGGCGGCGCGGGTGCGCCATTTGCGCAGATCGGCGCGGAGCTCGGTAGAGACGCTGAAATCGAGAGCGGCGGCGGTCATTTCGCGCCTCCGGCTTGCGCGTCGAGCTGGCCGCGCGCGTCCGCGGGAACGTCCGCGAGAGTGGCGTTCTGGCTCAACTGAAGGGCGCGGATGTAAGCCACGATGGCCCAGCGGTCGGCCGGCGAGACCTGGGCCGAATAATCCTGCATGGCGCCGAAACCGGCGCTGATCACGTCGAAAATATACCCATTGGGCACTTTCCGCAGACGGTCCTGATGATAGGTCGGCGGATGGCGGAAGCCGCGCTGCGGGATCATGCCATTACCGTCGCCCAAGTGCCCGTGGCAGGGCGTGCAATAGATATTGAAGCGCTGCTGGCCGCGCTCGACGACCTCTTTGGTGACGGGAAATGGGAACACGTCGACGGGCTTTCCGTCGGGCCCCTTGCCGGTATAGAAAGCCACGTCGTCCTTCAAATGGCCGCGCGCGATGGTGCCATCGAGCAGGGGCCGTTCGGAGCGGCCGTCGCCGAAGAAATCGCTGGGCCGCAGCGGAATGTATTTGGGCTGGTCGTGCATATCCTGACGGCAGGCCGCGGAGGCGGCGAGGGTCAGCACGACCGCTCCGAGTTTCCAATCAATGCGCAACTTCAGACACCTCGTGAGGCTCCAGGGCACGCAGAAAATCGCCGGTCGCGGCCAGGTCGAACAGCGGGTCGGCGGATTCGATGCACAGGAAGAAACGGTTGCGGGAGGCCAGCGCGAACCGCGGCGCGTTGAAGACCGGGTGGTAGGGCATGGGCAAGCCGCACAAGCCCAACATACCGAGCACGGCGGAGAGGGCCCCGAACAGAATGGTCAGCTCGAAAGTGATGATGATATAGGACGGCCAGCTATGCAGGGGACGTCCGCCGATGTTTATCGGGAAACTGATTACCGTGATGTAATACTGCAACAGGTATCCGGTCAAACCGCCGACGATGCCGCCGACCAACACGATGAGCGGCAGCTTGTTCTTGTGCAGGTGGAGGGCATCGTTGAGGCCCTCGATGGGGAAGGGCGAAAAGGCGTCGAGCTTGCGATAGCCCTTTTCGCGCGCGGCTCGGGCGGCCTTGACCAGCGCGGTGGGATTATCGAATTCGGCGATCAGACCATAGATTCCGCTCACCCTTGCTCCTCCTTGACCTTGGCCTGCGGCAACAGGGTACGGACTTCGAAGATGGAAATCATGGGCAGCAAACGAATGAACAGGAAGAACAGGAACATGAACAAGCCGATGGTGCCGAGGAAAGTGGCCCAGTCCCAGCGGGTGGCGTGGAAAATTCCCCAAGAGGAGGGCAAGAAATCCTGCGCCAGGCTGGACACGATGATCATGAAGCGCTCCAGCCACATGCCGACGAGGACCACGATGGAAGAGATGAAGAGCAGCAAGGGATTGGTGCGGAAGCGCTTGAACCACAAAAACTGCGGTGCGATGATATTGCACGAGATGAGCGCCCAATAGCTGTAGCGATACGGCCCGGTAAGGCGATGCCAGAAAGCGGCCTGCTCGTAAACCTCGCCGCCATACCATGCGGCAAAGTTCTCCATAACGTAGGCGTAGGCAACGATGAGGCCGGTGGCCAGCATCACCTTGGCGGAGTTTTCCAGGTGCTTGTCGGTGATGAGGCCCTCCAGGCCGTAGACCTTGCGCAACGGAATTGCCAAGGCCAGCACCATGGCGAAGCCGGAATAAATCGCGCCGGCGACGAAGTAAGGCGGGAAGAAGGTGCTGTGCCACCCGGGAACGATGGCGATGGTGAAGTCGAAGCTCACCACGGTATGAACCGAAAGCACGAGCGGCGTCGCCAGACCGGCCAGGAGGAGCGTAGCGGTTTCGTAGACGCTCCAGTGCCGGGCCGATCCACGCCATCCCATGGACATGATGCCGTAGATCATGCGCCCGGCGCGATTCTTGGCGCGATCGCGCAAGGTGCCCAGGTCGGGCATCAGGCCGACGTACCAAAACAGCAGCGATACGGTGGCATAGGTGGAAACCGCGAACACGTCCCAGACCAGGGGGCTGCGAAACTGCGGCTGAATGCCCATGGTGTTGGGGTACGGGAACAGCCAATACATCAACCAGGGACGGCCGAGGTGAAGCACCGGGAACATGCCGGCGCAGGCCACGGCGAACAGAGTCATAGCCTCGGCGAAGCGGTTGATGGAGTTGCGCCAGCGCTGGTTCAGCAGAAGCAAGATGGCGGAGATGAGCGTGCCGGCGTGGCCGATGCCAATCCACCAGACGAAGTTGGTGATCGCGAAGCCCCACATGACCGGCGTGCGAATGCCCCAGATGCCCACGCCCTTAATAAACAGGACCGCCACGGCCAAAAGAAAGAGCAGCAGCAATCCGAAGCCGGCGCCGAAGCAGAGGAACCAAAAGATGGGCGTGCGCTTGGTGAGAACGACAGCGGCGATCTGGTCGGTGACGCTGCCGAAGGTGTAGCCGGGAGCGATATCGTCCTGGGGGCGCTCGACGAGTTGTGGGGTATCCGGCATGGGACTAAGTCAGAACTCCGGTGTGAAAGAATGGCAGACGAAAGCGTCTGCCCC
>PLGA01000502.1:0-339 GCA_003139735.1 Bryobacterales bacterium
GCGCTCGGGACTCTGGGCCAGCACAATGGCGGGATGCTTCTCGCTATCCACATGGCTCGATTCCAGGAACGGCGGCGCGACGCAATCCACGCTGATGCCGTTGCTGCCGGCTAAATCGCGCATGCGTTTGAGTTCGTCCACCGTGGCGTAGAGACGCCCGTCCGCGATTTCGGGATAACCGCAGATATTGCGGACGCCGTAACGGGCCAGGTACTTGAGGTGAGTTTCGTTGGTCGGGGCGCTCTGGCACCCCAACTTCATGAGAGCGCGCGCGGGCGGCGCCGCCGAAGCCGTCTTGGGGGATGCGCCGCCGAGCGTAGCCGCCGCGGCGCCGGAAAC
>PLGA01000502.1:348-3467 GCA_003139735.1 Bryobacterales bacterium
ATATGGCCCGGTGTTCACCCGCATCAAATTTATTGATTGGACGGGTTCCTTTGCATCTGGTAACCTGGAGCCAGTTTGGTCCTTGGGTGACCTGTCTTCCTCCCCGCCGAGAAGTCCCTTCAACTCAGGAGCTTAAAAATGGCACGTGTTGCATTGCTCGGATTTCCGCAGGATCTGGCCAGCCAACTGACCCGGGTCCTGCTTGCGGAAGCGCATACCGTCGATCGCAAGCGCTACATCCAGGATTTGTCCAAACGCTACCGGCCTAGCGTGGTCTTCATCTGCGCCGATTCACCGGATTTCGAGGACACCTTGACCGCGTTGAAGGACGCGGAACCGGGTCTTCCGTTCGTGGTCACCACACGCATGCCCGACCCGTCGCAGTGGTTGAACGCCCTGGAGGCGGGAGCCGCGGATTATTGCGGCGCTCCCTTCGAAACGGTCCAGGTGCGCTGGATTATGGGTTCCATCTTGCGTCCGTATGCAGCCGCGGTAGCGGCCTGAGCGCCGCGCGGTTTCATTTCCCTTCCATCCATGCCTGGGCGCGGCGCTCCCACTCCGCGCCCGTTTTTTTTGTGATCGCGAGAATAGAAACTTTCGATTGCAGCGGATTTTCTCCAGAGGATACCCTAGAGTATGGCAACCGTGGCGAGTATGAATGGGTCGGAATCGCATGTCTCCATGCTCCACCGGATCAGCAGCATTGTAAGTTCCAACCTCTCTGTCGACGAGATGCTGGGAGAGGTGGTCGGGTTGGCCGTGCAGGTCACCGGCTGCGATGCGTGCCTGGTGTATCTGGTCGATCATCCGACCGGGGAACTGGTCTTGCGCGCGTCCCAGTTGCCGCACGCCGCGGCCTTGGGCTCGTTGCGCATCCCGATCGGGGAAGGGGTGACCGGGTGGGTGGCGGCGCACCAGGCCGTGGTGGCTTTGCGCTCGGATGCGGCTGACGATCCCCGCTTCAAGCGATTCCAGGAACTGGTGGAGGACACCTACCAGGCGTTTCTCTCGGCGCCGCTCGTGAGCAAGGGTGAAGCCATCGGCGTGGTGAATGTGCACCACCGGGAACCGCACGATCATAGCCCGGAAGAAGTGGCCACGCTGGTATTCATCGGCGAGCAATTGGGAGTGGCCCTTTCGAGGTCGCTGCTCGAAGAGGAAAAGGAGCGGCTGCTCGAAGAGACCGTGGAGATGAAGCGCGTGCTCGAAACCCGCAAGCTGGTGGAACGGGCGAAGGGCATTCTGCAGCGGCAGCGCGCCATGACCGAGGAAGAAGCCTATCTGCACCTGCGCAATCAAAGCCGGCGGATGCGGCGGCCGATGCGAGATTTGGCCGAGGCTATCATTCTGGCGGACGATTTGAATAGGCCGGTGGAATAAGCAAGAAGGCAGGCGGGCCCACGAACCCTGTGGGCGCCCCGGCCCGCCCCACTTACTTCTCTCCCACCGCCAGCATGGTTTCAAAGAACGGGGCTTCGGTTTCGCGGTGCACCACGGCGGTTTCCACGTTCTTGAAGCCGGCGTTCTTGAGGTAGCCCTCGATTTCGAGCTCGGTAAAGCCGAGCCACAGGTCGGCGTACATCTCGCGGGCTTCCTCGAAATGGTGGCGGTTTAGGTCCAGAACGGCGATGCGTCCACCGGGCTTGAGAATGCGGCGCGCTTCGGCGATGGCGCGCTCCGGGTGGCTGGCGTGGTGCAATGCCTGGCTGAGGAACGCCAGGTCCACCGTGCCGCCGCGAATGGGCACGTCCTCGATGTCGCCGAGGCGGTACTCCAGGTTGGCGATGTTGTGCTTGCGCGCCAGCTCCGAGCCGAACTCGACCATTTTTTCGGAATTGTCGATGGCGATGACCCGCTTGGCGCGCTGCGCCATGAGTTGGGAGATGGTCCCTTCGCCCGCGCCCAGGTCCGCAATCACCATGGGCGGCATGAGCTTGAGGAGCGCCTCGGCGATTCCCTTCCACGACCTGCCGGGCACGTACTGGCGGCCGAACTTGCCGGCCAGCTCGTCGAAATAACGGCGCATGCTGTCCTGCCGCTTACGCAAGACGAGGCGGAGAGCCTGGCTATCCTGTTCGGTTTCGGGGACTTCGCGCGCCGCATCCCGCAGCAACTCCATCAGTTGGGCGGGCGCTTTCAGGCGATAGAAGGCGTTCTTGCCGGTGCGCCGGTCGTCCACCAGCCCGGACGCCTTCAGCAGCGCCAGGCTGGTGGAAACCTGGCTCTGCCCCTTGCCGAGGATCTCCTGCAGCTCGGCCACCGACAACTCTTCCCGCTCCAAAAGCAGCAGCAGCCGCAGACGGTTCGGATCTGCCGCCAGCCGCAGCGATTTCAGAATTGACGCCATGAGCGAAACCGTATAATATCAATGTATCAAGATTTATCGATGCGAGGTTTGATTCAATGGGCGCTGAAACGCTGATCCGGACGGATTTCAAGGTGGCCGACCCGACGCTGGCGGATTGGGGACGCAAGGAAATCGCCATCGCCGAATACGAGATGCCCGGCCTGATGGCCATCCGGCGGAAATACGCGGCGGAGAAGCCGCTGGCGGGAGTGCGCATCACCGGCTCGCTGCACATGACGATTCAGACCGCGGTGCTGATTGAGACGCTGGTGGAGCTGGGAGCGTCGGTGCGCTGGGCGAGCTGCAACATTTTCTCGACGCAGGACCACGCCGCCGCGGCCATCGCCGCCTCCGGAGTTCCGGTCTTCGCGTGGAAGGGCGAATCGCTCGAAGATTACTGGTGGTGCACCTACCAGGCGATCTGCCATGCGGACGGACAAGGCCCGCAGTTGATTGTGGACGATGGCGGCGACGCCACGCTCCTGATCCACAAGGGCTACGAACTGGAAAACGGCGACGGCTGGGTGAATTCCGCCTCGGAGAGCCACGAGGAGGACGTCATCAAGAGCCTGTTGAAGCGGGTCCACGCGGAGAGCCCGAACCGGTGGCGCGAAATCGCGAAAGCCTGGCGCGGCGTCTCCGAGGAGACCACCACGGGCGTGCACCGTCTTTACAAGATGCAGGAAGCGGGCACGCTGCTGGTTCCGGCGATCAACGTCAACGATTCGGTCACGAAATCGAAATTCGATAATCTCTACGGCTGCCGCGAATC
>PLGA01000577.1:0-123 GCA_003139735.1 Bryobacterales bacterium
ACCTGCGTATCCCCATCCTCGCCTGGGTATTGGGCGAGCTGCACAATCTGCGTATCCTTCAAAACCAGTCTTCGCGACTCCGCCATCAACCACCTCCAGCAAGCACCTGAAAGAGTCCATTGG
>PLGA01000577.1:136-4856 GCA_003139735.1 Bryobacterales bacterium
CACGCCTTACCGTGAAACGCTCACGGTGCGCTACTGAATCGCCGAGAACTCCAGCGGGCCAGCCGTGACCCTGGTGGCGAAGACCTGGAATCCAGAATTAAGAGATGCGTCTTGAAATGCCTGCCAGTTTTGCGGGCCAAGCGTCTCCGATCGGTCAGCGATCATCATACCTAGGCCGCCAGGCGACAATGCCGCCGCCTGGAACGCGCGCATGTACTGTTCGCCCGTGTTGAGATCGTCGAACGGCAGACCGTCCACGTATAACTCACCGTCGCGCGGCTCCATGCCAGGGATGCTATCCTCCAAGCATTGGAGCTTGCGCTTCTTCAGGCCGTCGATCGCATCGAGCTTTGCGGTAAGCGCTGCCGATGCGTCTTTGTGGTGCTGCGCATCCTTCTCAGCGAGCTTCATCTCGCCCCGGAAGACCTGAATCTGAGCTGAGCGGCGCGCACCTTCCTGGGCGGTGCCGAGGTCTTTCGTGAGTCGGTCCATTTCGGCCCGTGTGTCCGCCTCGACTTCNNCATCGATATCGCTGTTTACGCCAAACCGAGCCGTGTTGGCCTCGGCGGCGACACCGGACTTCCGCTCGGTGACGGAACGCTGGCACTCATCACGCTCGCGCTGAATCCGCTCGACCTCCGCGGCCCAGTCTTTCGTCCGATCGTCCGCCAGGGCGCTGGACAGCCGTTCTACGCTCGCCACCGCCTGCTTCGCCAACGTGTTGATCTTGGTGCGCGTCTCGAAAACCGTCTTGCGAATCAAGTCGAGCCCGTCAAGATCGACTGGCGCCGGCGGCTTCATGCCACAGGCGGTGGCCACCTCATCCGGCGCGAACTCGATCCCGAGCGCACGCTGCAGGTAGGCGAGGCGCTCTTTTGGCTTCGCGGCGCAGAATGCGAGCGGGTCGAACGAGAACCCCGACGCGAGCTGCTCGACGTAGTGCTGCGGGCCATCCGGTACCGGCAGCCCGTCCACTGTGGCGACATCGAGGGTAGAGCGCTTCTCCATAATCGCGCGTGTGATGACCGTGCCATTATCGAGGGTGATCTTTACCTCACCCTTCTTGGCGTACCGCGCCGGCAGCGGGCTACCGTCCACCGCGGTCTTGCCTTGGTCGAGGTTGCGCCGCAGATTCGGCCGGTGGCCACCCTGGAAGACCGCCTCAATGGCGATCAGAACGCTGGTCTTACCCTCTCCGTTGTCTCCCTGGATNNCGACATTCAGGGCGCCCGGTTTCATCACCATCTGCGCGATGGAGCGGATATCGTTGATTTCGATTTGGACAATTTTCATATGGACGGCCTCTTTATATGGACGGCCTCCGGTTGAAGTTGAACTGGCGCTTCGCTGGTTGCGGTTCCGCGACCGGCTTCGGGGCTTGGAACGGGCGGTCGGAGTGCTTGCGATAAGAGCCCGCCTCTTCGTTCCAGGCGTAGAGCACGTCGCCAACCCAGTAGAACTCATTATCCAGGGCATCCGGCCACTCGTCGAAGTGCGGGAGATCGACAGGAGGCTCGGGCCGCAGCGGGGATGAGGCGGGAGCCGGTTGTGACGGCTGTTGTTTGGACTCCTCGGCGGGTTGTGGAGGGGTACTGGCTGGAGTAGACTGCTGCGGCCCTTGATCTTGTAAAGAACCCGGCTGGCCACTGCTGGGAGAAGCATTCTGCGGGCCAGCCGGGGGAGCGCCCGACGCTTGCGGGGAACTCGATGTCGTTGCCGTTTTCGGCTCGCGCTTACGGTTGAGGATTTCGGTCACCTTTGCGGCGCCCGGCGACTGCGCGGGCTTGTCGTCGTCACCGGATGCGCCAAACTTGGATTCCATCACGTCGCGCCAGGTCACCTCGCCGGAGGATACCGCCACGAAAATCTTGCGCAGCGCTGCCAGTTCGGCCGGCTGCATCTCGGCGACCGGGTGCTCCAGGTACTGCTCCAGGGATGACGGAAGCACTCCCTTTTCCGCGAAGGCGTCGAACAGCTTCTTCTTCTCGCCCTCGGGGTCTTTGGCTGCCTGGTCGAGAATGGTGCGCTCGATGATGGCGCGCCACTCTGCCTTGTAGTGGGGCGGCAGCAACCGCTCGCCCATGGTGCGCAGTGCCTTGCTCACGCCAGCGGCTTCGGATGTCTCGATCTGCTGCGCGTTGGCAGGCAACAAGTAGACCATCTGGCCGTTGGTGTTCGTGCGGACGCTGAGCGGCTCCTCGTTTTTCTTGAGGTAGGATCGCTCCACCGTCTTGGCTGTTGTGACGGTGCGCTTGTACGCCGAGTTGCGCTCCAGGTCGATGACCGAGACCAGGGTGATGCGCTTGTCTTCGTCTTCCCAGATAATCGTGGCGTCCACGTCGAAGTTTCCGCACTCGAACAGCACGGCCTCGATAAAGCGAATACTGAAGCCCATCGGCCAGTCCTTCACTTTGCCGTCGAGACGCCGGCGCAGACGTTCACGCTTATCGATCTGCTGCCAATCCTCGGGCGTGGCGGTCAACGGCTTGACGTAGAGCGCTTCGGCCGCGAAGCCGGGGTCTTTGCAGAGCTGATTGACGCTGATACGGATATTGGGCCACTTGCGCGGGCAGCGCATCGCGACCACGAAGCGCGCCTCCACAAGAGCCTTTGACTGGGCGGCCATCGCCGCCATTGCGGTTTCGGCGCCGCGGACAATCTCGGTGCTTCCAAATTCCTGTCGCACGGATACTCCGGCTTCGCCGGCGCCGTTGATGGGTGCAAGTTCGTTGCTCACGGGGTGGTGTGATTTCCTTTCCCTGATCTATTGGTGCTGCTTCCTGCGTACTTCTCTCAAAACTTTTCCGCGGCCTCATGCCCTGCCCCAATTGGCGTGCAGCTTGCGCGCGCCGCGGCGGGTGATGCGCCGGTACTCTTTCGCTGCGGTCATCCGATCGATGGTCTCGCACCATTCGAGCGGGTAGTTCTCGATGCCCACCTGCTGTTGAAGCAGGGCTACCCGCAGGGCCATCTCTTGCGCGATCTTCTGCCAGTCCGGGCCGGTGCTGTCGGGATCTTTCTTCCACGTGACCTTCCAGTGGTTATGGATCAGCCCCTCTCCGTCGGCGATCGCGGCCTTCAGTTGGTTCTCGGCCGCAACGCACCGCGCGTTCACCGGCTCCCACGCCTCATTCGCCGCCTTCAATTCGGCCAGCAGTTCGCCCTCTGCCGGCGACGCGAACCGGATGTTCGCAACGTGCTGCGGGTACATCTCGCTAAGCGCTTGCGTGGTTGCGGGGCTCGGACCAGCCGGCGGCGCCACACGCGCGAGCACGTTCTCATGCCAGAATCGGTTTCCCTCCTCCCGCGCCGCAGCGATGATGTCCTCATCGCGGTTCACCCGGTNNCGAGCAGCCGTGATGATATCCTCATCGCGGTTCACCCGGTAGATATCCAGTTGGTTGCCGCCGAGGCAGGCCGCCACGTCCCACCAGGGTAGGTCGAGTACGTCGCAGTACCATTGGCACTGTAAGTGGATCGGCACCGGGACAGCATCCGTACCAGACTCTCCCCACTTATCCCGTTGGTCAAACGCCACATTCTTACAGTCGAGCCCACCCGCCCACGGTGCCCATNNCCCCCCTGCCACTCCCGATCCGGGTGGCAGGTCGTCTCGTCGCACCAGCTTACCTGCCGGTGCGTCCTGGCAGCGTACCAATGGGCGATGCCTTGCTCCAGGAACTTACCGGCCTCCATGCGCTCATTGGGCGGCTTGCGCCTCACCAGACCCAATTTCTCCGCCCACACCGAGTAAGCATCGCGGCGCGGGTCGAGCCCCAGGATGGCGGCGATTTCGCTTCCACCAATACCGCGAGCGCGAACCGCATGGTCTATCATCTCGCCACCGCCTGGCTGGGGCTTTTACCCTGAGATAGCACCAGGAGTCCATTAATTCCTTTCATTTTCTGCTCTGCTCTCGATACTACTTGTAGGCTAATCTGGCTTGGATTTTGCGTCAATGCTAACTGGGCTGTTTTTATTGCACGATGGCGCTCGCTGGGTTTGACGGCAGAGGCAGCGGCAAACTCTGCAAAGTGAACTGATCCATCGCCCATGCCCCGGTCAACGGGGTGCCAGCGTTGAGCGCGGCCAGGTACTCATCCGTGTACGGGCAACTCCCATCGCTCCAGGGGAAGAGATAGGCCATTCCGGTAACGGCCCAGGACATGGCGGACTGGGGATATGTCATGGCCACCCTTGCCACGTCGAGCCTGCGGTAAGTGAGTCCGCAGGACAGGGCCTCCACCTTCATCCGCGAGATGTCCGAGCCGGCCGCCATGTACTGCGGCGGGATGTTGACGTAGTTGTTGAGCCGGCCACCTTGCGGATACGGCTGGGCGTTCGTCCAGAACACGCTTGGGTAGTTAACGTCCATCGGCAGCAGCCATTCGGCCTGGGCTGCGGGTTGCGCCGCCAGCACGGCCGTCCAAGTGGACACCAAGAACTCGGGGACTCCGCCACCATCGAGTGGATTCGGGCCGCCCTCGGAGATGCCCTCACGAGGATGCCACCGCAACTCGGACTCACCTCGCTCGCGGCGGGGTCCGACCAGTTGTTCGTGTCGGTGCTGCTGGAACGGCACGTCCCGTTCGACGTAATCGTCCCGTGCCGCCACTACGACACGACCTTTGACGACATCACACTCCCGAGATACAAGGAGCTTCTTGCTAGGGCGCGTCAGCAGATCACTTTGGATTTTCCAGCACCCGCCGAACAGGCC
>PLGA01000363.1:0-3463 GCA_003139735.1 Bryobacterales bacterium
ATCTGGTCCCATGGATCGGGCGGCATGCCCGGCCCATGCGCTATCTGGTTGCTGAAGTCAGGCGGTGGAGTTGTGGCCGTCCCGATGCCCTGTGCGGTGTTCCACGCAAGAGCGACGGCGCACAGCGCCAGAATTGTAGCGATGGTGATTCTGTTTTCCAGAAATGTACGCACCTGTAATCTCCTTGGGCGGAATGGGACGCGCAGAGGCACCCATCCTGGCTCGGTAGCACCCGCCGGGGGTTGTTGAGGACTAGCCCTTCAGTAAGGTGCTATCTAGTACTATCATGCGTTATTGGATGACAATTGAATAGGGTAAATACCCGAATTGGCTACTACCCCGTCCGAACCTAAGACTGGCCCAAAATCGGCTCCGTACAGACCTCGCCGCGAAGCTGCCGGCAGCCGGGATACTCGAGACGCATGTCGGAGGTGACTTCGTCCAGCATCTCAAGGGTCGCTGTTCGGCTCTCCATGGCAAAAGCGGTCAGGAGCAGGTTATCGCAGATCGAATTGATCAACCGGGGAATGCCCTGAGATCTGAGATGGATCTCATCGATCAGTTCCGTCGACAGAACGGCTTGATCGCAGAGACCGGCGCAGGCCATCCGGGAATTCACGTAGGCGTGGGTTTCGTTGGGCTGGAAAGCCCGGAGAACGCACCGTAGGGCGATCCGCTGTTTGAGCTGGCGGAACTCCGGGGCGTCCAGTTTCGTATCGAGTTCCTGCTGGCCGGCCAGGACGATTTGGAGCAGTTTGCCCTTGCGGTTCTCCAGGTTCCCCAGCAACCGGATCTCCTCGAGCACGTCCCACTCCAGATTGTGGGCCTCATCGACGATCAGGACCGTTGTGCGGCCGGTTTCCGCCCGTCCCAGCAACATGCCGTTCAGAGCCACCAGGACCTCGGTTTTCGATTGCCGGTTGCATTCCAGATCGAGATCGTAGGCCAGCATTTCGAAAAACTGCGCGACGGACAGGCGCGAATTGAACAGGGAGGCGAACACGATCTGCTGAGCGTTGAGGAAGTCGCGGAGACACTCGAGCATGGTAGTCTTGCCGGTCCCGACCTCTCCCGAGAGCACGATGAAGCCTTTCTGGCTGCGCACCCCGTAAATGAGATTCGCCAGCGCTTCTTCGTGCTGCGCGCTGCGGAACAGAAACGCCGGATCCGGACTCATATTGAAGGGACTCTGCTTGAACCCGAAGAACGCGTTGTACATATGCGGCTACCCGGCGAGACTTCTGGAATTTTAGCATGCGTCCGAATCCGGCCAACGTGCGGGAGGGGAGCCGCAAGACCGGCCTCTAAGGCGCGTCCCCTAAAGTTTGCCGCAATTTCGCCGATAAAGCGGTTGTATCGCACTGATTCGCCCGTAAAACGTCATGGTAGACACCGTCGAGGCATTGCTAACACCCGCCGCCCGCCGGCATATCGAGAGCATGCTGAAGGTGGTCGCGCCGGCGGCGGACCGGCTGGACCGCCGCTTTCGCGCGACGCTGCGCCGGCCCAGGGCAGCCGGCGCCCCAGCGCCTCCGCGCGAATACGAGCTCGCGCGCATCGATGCCCTGCTCGGGATCACTCCGGCGGCCGCATCGCGGCTGCGGTCGCTGGCCCGGCACTTCGAGCAGGTCGATTCCAACGGGCGCCGCCTCGCCAAGCTGAATCTGACGCCGGACCAGGTATACGCGGCGCTGGAAGGCTTCGGCGCGCTTCTCGGCGGCGAACTGGGGGACAACTTCCAACCGGCGCGGGAGCAGCTTCATCTTGCCACCGTCCTTGCGCTGAGCCACGCTTTTTACGCGGTCCGCGAGGCCGAGGCGCAGGCTTTTTTCGGACTTTACCGGGCCGAAGCCGAGGCTGCCAGCTTGCAGGATATGCTGCGCCAGTTCGTACGCGCTTTGACTCGGGGGGTACACGCGCGCGCCGGCCGCCTGATACCGGTCGATGGCGCGGGCGGGAAGGATCTGGCACGCCCGCTTTACATCGAGCCGGGCGGTCTGCTTGAGCGCCTGGTGGCTCCCGGCCTAAAGGGGCGCGGGTACGCCTCGTATTGGTCCTACCCGGTGGGCGGCGCGGCGGCGCTTCAGTTCGGTTTCGCCACGCCGCATCGTTGGCTGCCGTGCGAGTTGGCTCTGCTCGGCGCGGCGGCCAAGCGGTGTTGGGAGGCTATGGAGCGGGCCAGGCTGGAGGGCGAAGTGCGGCAATTGCATGTCGAGGCGCTACGCGCCGAACAGGACGAGCGACGCCGCATTGGCCGCGAACTGCACGATGAGGCCGGCCAGAGCCTGTTGTTTCTGCGCCTGGAACTGGAGATGCTGGAGCGCGAAGCTCCCGAGGCTCTGGCCGCCCGCCTGCGGGCCGCGCGCCAGGTGGCCGAGCGGACCATCGTGGAATTACGCCGCGTGGTGGCGGCTCTCAGCCCCGCCGTGCTGGAGCGCCTGGGTCTCAGGGCGGCGCTGCGTCACCTGGGGGAGAGATTTCTCAAGCTGCACGCCTGTGAATGGCGGGTGCGGATTTCGGGTCCGTGCGAGCGTCTTTCCCGGCAGCAGGAGGAAGCGGTCTACCGGGTTGCGCAAGAGAGCCTGCAAAACTGCGCCAAACACTCTCAAGCCACGCGGGTAAACCTTTCGCTCCGGTCTACCGATAAAGGAATCAGGCTGCGCGTCGCGGATAACGGCGCCGGCTTTTGTACAGATAGCGCAAAGAATAAGCCGATGGCATTCNNGGATACGGCAAAAAACAAGCCGATGGCATTCGGCTTGGCGGGCATGCGCGAGCGGGCCGCGCTCATGGGCGGAACGCTCGCCATCCGCGCCGCCCCCGGCAAGGGCGCCGCAATCGTACTGGATTTACCGCAAATCTCGGCTAGGGTGTAGACCATGACAAAAACGCGCGTACTGCTTACTGACGATCACGCTCTGTTCCGGCAAGGGATTCGGACCCTGCTCTCGCTCGAGTCCGATATGGAAGTGGCCGGGGAAGCCACAAACGCGTCCGAAGCGGTGGCGCTGGCGCACCAACTCCGGCCCGATATCGTGCTGATGGATATCGGAATGAACGGCATGAGCAGCTTCGAGGCCACGCGCCTGATTCGCAAGGACCGGCCGGAGACGCGCGTAATCTTCCTCTCGATGTACGACGACGAGGACTATCTGGCGGAGTGCGTCGAGATTGGCGGGAGCGGCTACATCCTGAAGGAATCCCAAGCCGATCAACTGCTCGCAGGCATCCGCGAAGTGGGACACGGCGGCAGTTACTTGAGCCCGCGCCTGCTCACGCGCCTGGTGGACGGGTATCGAGCCCTGAGCCGTTCTCCCATTCGAGAACCCCGTTTCGGCTCGCTCACCAAGCGCGAACGCGAAGTTCTCAAGCTGCTGGCCGAAGGTCAATCGGTGAAAGAGATCGCCGGCAACTTCGATCTGAGCGTCAAGACCATCGAAGCCCACAAGTTCAACCTCATGCG
>PLGA01000363.1:3482-3620 GCA_003139735.1 Bryobacterales bacterium
GGACCAGGGGGTCCGCCCCACAGAAAGAGCTTCGATCGGACTCCGACGGTCCGGCCTACGATTAAAATGGGTGGTGCCGATACCCATGACCAAATTAGCTGTGCTATTGATGGCCGGCGTCCTGCTTGCCACGGCGGT
>PLGA01000421.1:0-1382 GCA_003139735.1 Bryobacterales bacterium
CGGCTTGCGCCACGCCCGTGGACATGGCTTAGGTTAGCGCGATGCGCTACAACAGTCTTCATGCCGCAGTTCAGTAGACGCACCTTCCTGGCGGGGTCCGCCGTCGCTCCGCTCTTACCCGCATTGGCCGCCGATCCCCATCGCAATCTTCTGACATCCTTATGGCCCGCGGCCAAGGTGGCGGCGACGCTCCTGCCGCGCGAGCGCTTCCGTCCGTTCCCAACGGCCACCGAACGGTCCGCGTGGGAAGCCCTGCCCGCCGACGCCCGCTCAGTGCTGTTGCAAAGCGGCGAGAAGCAACTGAAGACAGCCTGGGAGGTTCTGCCGGCCACGCTGTTCCTGGAATACGCGCGCAACGGCAACCGGTCGCGCTTTGAGGCAGTCCGCGACCGCCGCCGCAAGAAGCTGCAGGACCTGGTGATGGCCGAGTGCGTGGAGGGCAAGGGCCGCTTCACCGACGAAATCGCCAACGGCGTGTGGTTGATCTGCGAGGAATCGTTCTGGGGCCTGCCGGCGCACCTCGGCCAGCAGAAGGCGGGGGTGGGACTGCCGGATGTGGCCGAGCCCATCGTGGAACTCTTCGCCGGCGAAACCGCCAACCTGCTGTCCTGGACGGCGTATCTGACCGGCCCGCAGCTCGCCGCGGTTTCCAAGCTGCTGCCGGAGCGCATTCGCCTGGAGACCGGCCGCCGGATTCTGACGCCGTGCCTCGCGCGCGACGATTTCGGTTGGATGGGCTTTACCGGCCAGCAGCTAAACAACTGGACTCCGTGGATCTGCTCCAACTGGCTCACCGCCGCGCTGCTCGAGGAGTTTGACGAGAAGCGGCGCCAGGCGGCCGTATACAAGGCGCTGCGCTGTCTCGACAACTTCCTCGACGGATACGCGGACGATGGCGGCTGCGACGAGGGTCCGGGCTATTGGGACCGCGCCGGCGCATCTCTGTTCGAATGCCTCGATCTGCTGGACCGGGCGTGTGGCGGGACCGCGTCGGACGCCTTCCGCCAACCTCTGGTGCGTGAGATTGGCCGTTACATCTGCCGCGCGCACATCTACGACGATTGGTACACCAACTTCGCCGACGCGCCGGCGCGCGTGGACGTCAACGGCGATCTTGTCTACCGTTTCGGCAAGCGCGTGGACGACGGCCAGATGATGAAGCATGGCGCATTCGCCGCCTTCTTCCGCGATGCGGCGGGCCTTCCGGGCGAGAGTCTGGGACGCCAGTTGCCGGGCCTTTTCAATCTGGCGGCGATGCGCCAGGCGCCGCGCGAGCAGGCGCTGGGGCGCGACGTATGGCTGCCCGGAATCCAGGTGATGGCCGCGCGGATCAAGGAAGGCTCGCCTCAGGGGCTGTATCTGGCCGCGCAGGGAGGCCACAA
>PLGA01000421.1:1488-2604 GCA_003139735.1 Bryobacterales bacterium
TCCGCCGGCCGCCAGTTTCGGGCGACTGACGTCGCGTACCATGCCGACGACAACGCCGCGGAGTTTCGTCTGAACATTGCCAGCGCCTATCCGAAGGAGGCCAATCTGGAACGCTGGAACCGGACGCTGCGCCTGCTGCGAGGAAAGAACGAAATCGAGCTGGTGGACGATTTCAGCTTGAAACAGGCGGCCAGGGAAATCACGCTCACTCTCATGACGCCGTGCGCGGTTGCGCAGTCGGGCGCGGGGGTGCTGGCGCTGGCCAACACCGTGAAGGTGCTCTACGATCCGCGGACATTTACGCCCGCCATCGAAGAGATCAAGCTTGACGACGCGCGCCTACGTTCCACGTGGGGCGAGCGCTTGTTCCGCATTCTGCTGCGCGCCGCGAATCCGAAGACGCAAGCGGTATGGACCACGCGGATTACCCAGTAGGCGCTTGTTTGATGGCCTCGTCCGCGCCCCGCAAATTCGCGAGCTTCATTTCGGAGTATTTTCTCGACAGGATGACGCCCTCCGCGCCCGCGCGAAAGGCCGCGAGCACCGCGTCCCGGGTCCCTTGCGGAGTCGACTTGCTGGAGGTGGCCCTGGTCGGGATATCGATATCGATCCCCGGCCAGAGCTGCGTGCTGGTTCCGTTCAGGGCTTGCTTCGCGCGGCGCGCTTCGCGGTACACATAATCCGAGGACAATCCGGCCCGCGGGATTTCCGCCAGGCTCTTCTCCTGCCCGTATCCCAGGACGCCGTAGTGGAAGTCCAACAGCAACGGCGCCGGGACGTCATGGTAGATGGTTGCGTCGACGTTGCGGATGTAATCGGCCAGGCGCTCGCCGCCGCAGTTGTGATACATCACCATCTTAAGAAAATCGGAGTGTTTCGAGATCTCCGAGAGGTCTTGCTCGGCGCGGTAGATGGGGCTGAACGAGTTATTGTGCCAGATGTGCCAGCCAACGCCGAGCGCCGGCTTGACCTCTTTCACCTTGTTGTATAGGGCGGCGTAGGTCTCACGCAGGCTGTCGGTCCAGAGCATTTCCCACGCCAGCATATCGGGGTAGCGCAACATCAGCCGCCAGACGGTCGCGTAGCAGCCATCCACCGGGCCGCGCCCCTGGCGCG
>PLGA01000373.1 GCA_003139735.1 Bryobacterales bacterium
TCGAGCAGCAGGCGGCGCAGCAGACCGGCGTCGGAGAGCACGCCGCCGGCCTTCTGGCGGAGGCGGAGGAGCTTGGCGCGGAGGTCGTGCTCCACCTGGGCGCGGTAGAAGCGGTTGTCCACGACCAGGTCCGACACCACGTCCTTGCCATAGAGCAGCACGTGCTGGCGCTTGATGTCGTTGAACTCGATGGCGAAGCAGTCGGTGGAGGTTAGCAATTCGTGCTCGGTGAGCAGCAGCGGCGCGGGGCTGCCCTGCTCCCGCCACCAGCGGAAAATGTTTTCGCAGGCCGCGAGCTCGCGCGGCGTGATTTCGGTGAGCACGCAAAGCACGTTGAAGTCGGAGAACTTGGGATGGTGTTCGCCGGTGGCGGCCGAACCATAGAGCAGCACGGAAACCAGGCGTTCGCCATGGGCCGCCCGGAGCTTGTCCACCAGTTGCGTCAGCCTCTTGTCCATGAATGGGTCCTCACCAACCGCCGGAGGCGCCGCCGCCCCCGGAATCGCCGCCGCCGAATCCGCCAAAGCCTCCGCCCGAATCGAATCCGCCGAAGCCTCCGCCGCCGCGACCGCCCCCGCCGCCCATCATCGAACCGAGAAGGAGGCCGGTCAGCAAGCCGCCAAATCCCCCGCCCCCGCCGCCACGGCCGCGGGGTCCGCCGGCGACAGCGCGCAGCAGCCAGAACACGATGAAGATTCCGCCGAGGATCATCGGCCAGGGGATGGAATTGGAAGTGGTGGGGCGGATGGTGCGCGGCAGGGTAACCGTCAAGGATACATTCTTGGCATGGGCGATGGTTTCGCCGATGGTTTGCGCCGCGGCCATCATCGCTTCGCCGTACTGCTGCGCTTTCAACGCGGGCGCCATCTGGCGCAGGACGCCGCCGACCAGTCCATCGGGCAGGATCGGCTCCAACCCATAGCCGACTTCCAGGCGGCTGCGGCGATCCCCGACGGCAAGGAGCAGCATGATGCCCTCGTTGCTGCTCTTCTGGCCGACGCCCCAAGCGCGGAAGATGGTATTGGCGACATCCTCAATGGGCTCGCCTTCGAGCGAAGGGAGGGTGACGAGGGCCATCTGGGCGCCGGTAGATTGCTCGACGGCGGCGCAGTAGGCTTCCAACTGGCTTCTGGCGGCGGGGTCGACGACGTGGGCGAAGTCGCTGACGTATCCTTCCGGCTGGTAGGATTTCCAGTCCACCGCCCACGCAGAGCACGCGCAGACACCCAGCAGCAGGCCGAGCGGCAAGGACTTTTTCATTTTGAAGTTCCAGTGTACTACGCGGCGGAATGGGGCTTTGCGGAAGACGCCCAAGAACGCCGGCCAAAAGGTTGGCGGCAGCAGGCCCACAAACGACGTGGGCGCCCCAGGCTGGCCCCACAGTTGGATTTCCGAGGGCCTGGTCTGCTAAAATTCGGATGTAGCGATTGGGACGTCGTCTAACGGTAAGACTGCAGACTCTGGATCTGCGTATCGGGGTTCGAATCCCTGCGTCCCAGCCAACTCCTTCGCCAGCGACCGCTGGATTTTCCTCGGATTCCGAATCGGGGGCGCCGGGCCAGTGATTCTCGCGTATCCTGGAAACAGAACCGATGTCTTTGCTGTTCGAATGGGACCCTCGCAAAGCTCGATCCAACCTGCGAAAGCACCGCGTGACCTTTGCCGAAGCGGTCTCGGTATTCAGCGATCCATTGGCGCGGATTTTCCCGGACGAGGAGCATTCGGCGGAAGAATTACGCGAGATCGCCGTTGGACATTCTTCCGCGAAGCGGCTTCTGCTGGTTTGCTTCACGGAGCCGGAAACGGACAGGGTGCGCATCTTCAGCGCCCGCCGCGCTACTAAGGAAGAACAGTACGATTATGAAGAGTACGTCGCCGACTAAGCCCAAGGGGAAACGGGGCAACGGGCTGCGCGCCGAGTACCGTTTCGACTATACGCAGTCCAAGCCGAACCGATTCGCGCAGAGGGCCCAGCCTGGATCCGTTGGGATTCTGCTGGATCCGGACGTCGCGCGAGTGTTCAAGAACGCGGAAGCCGTCAACTCCGTTCTGCGTGCGCTGATAGCGTCGATGCCAACGCGCCGGGCGCCAACAAATGGCTAGTTCGACCAAATGATCTGGACGTTGCGTACCGCGCACTGCCTCGCGTTCATCGCGATCCTTCCGCTGGCGGCGGCGCCGCTTCGGCGGCCGTACACGGCGGAGCACTACGACGTACGCATCCAGGTGGACCTGGCGAATCAGCGTTTGAACGGAGAAGCGAGAATCCGGTTTCATAGCCAGGCGGACACGCCCATTTCGGCTTTGGAGCTGGATGCGGGCGGACTCGAAGTCGCGAGCGTGGTGGAAGGACAAGCGCCGCAGTACTTCGAGCGAAACGGCGGCGCGCTGGCGGTCGTCCTGACGAATCCGTTGCGGCCGGACGAACACCGCACCATTACCGTGCGATACGAAGCCGGACCGGCGCCGGGCTTGAAGTTCTTCGCCGATCAGATCTACACCACGGTTGCCAGCGATTGGATGCCGTGCAACGATCGGCCCGATGAGCGGGCGACGCTGCAACTGACGATCACCGCGCCGCCGGGCGCCGAGGCGGTGGGCAGCGGCCAGTGGAGCGGCAGCCAGGGACAGAACGTCACGGAATGGATGTTGGATTCGGCAAGCGCGCCCTCCTGGTTCGGATTCGCGGTGGGCCGGTTTGCCGAACGCACATCCCAAGCCGAAGGGGTGAAACTGCAGGCCCTGCTTGCGGGCAGGCAGGACTTTGACTTTGAGCCTACAGCGGCCGCGCTGCACTATCTGGACGAGCGCACCGGCAAGCGCTATCCGGGGCAAAGCTACACGCAGGTCTTCGTGCATGGCGACGCGATCCATTCGATGGCGGGAGGCTTGACGCTGCTGCCGGAAGAGTACGCGCAGGGGTTCGGGAAGCAGCCGGACACGCTGTGGCTTTTGACAAGCGAGCTGGCGCATCAGTGGTATGGAGTGGGGGTCGGTTTGAAGGATTGGTCGGACCTGTGGCTGAGCGAGGGAGTCTCCGCGTTTGTGGCGGACGGGCTTCTGCTACAGCGGCTCGGCAAGCAGAGCTACGACAAAGAGGTGGAACACTCGCGGCAGATCTACAACCGATTTCGCACGGAGGGTAAGGACCGGCCGCTGGACTACACCGAGTGGACGACGCGTGAGGATGCCGGTGGCGAGATTCCCACTCACAAGGGAGCGAGCTTCCTCTACCTGGTGGACGAACTGGTGGGAGACAGCGCCTTTTGGGACGTGATGCGAACGTACACCAGCGAAGAATGGGGCCACGCGGCGTCCAGCGAAGACTTTCAGAAAGCGTTCGGAGGCGCAAAACCCGAGGCGGCGAGCGCCGGCAAGAAGAGCGCTAAGGCGGCGCGCAAGAACACCGCGAGTCCGCTCGATGCCCTGTTCGATACGTGGGTTTACGGGATCTCGAGAGGGAATGCCAAGAAATAAGAAGGCCAGGAAGGCAGGCCAGGAAGGCAGGCGGGCCCACCAACGGCGCGGGCACCCCGGCCCGCCCCACTAGATTACAATGATAGGACCCAAACTATGGAATGGAATTCCAGCGCGCCCGATGCCTCCACTGGGCGCTTCGCCAAGGAACAGGCGGATCGACTGCTCGGGCGGCTGGCGGTTCAGATCGCCCGGACGATCAAGTCCCACGGCGCCGAAGAAGTGCACGATCTAAGGGTTGCGATCCGCAGGTTCACGCGCGTCCTGGTGGTGTTGAAGCCGTGTTTTCCACGGGACGAATCCAGAAGAATCCGGCAAGGGTTGAAGAAGATCATGCTGCAAGCGGGGGGCGTCCGCGATCGCGATATCACTCTGCGGCTGCTGGCAAAACAGACCCGGCCGGCGGCTGGTCCGCTGGCGCGGCAGTTTCGAGGGGAGCGCGCGGAGGCGGCCCGAAGCCTGGCGGCTTCGTTGAAGCGCTGGGTGCGGCGGAGTTCGTCGGCCAAGTGGCGGAGCGCTCTTGAAGGCGGCGCATCGGAGGATTTCGCGGCCAGCGCGGTCGAGGCCACGGCCGAGCGAATCCTGCCGCGCATGGCGAAGGAGTACCTTCGGTGCGGCAAGGATGCCGCGCGCGAGAAGGCGCCGGCCGAAGAGCTTCACCGGTTTCGAATCGCCGCCAAGAACCTGCGTTACACGCTGGATCTTTTCGCTCCGCTCTATGGAGACTCCATTAACGGCTTGTTGCAGCAACTCAAAGGCGTGCAGACCCTGCTGGGCGGAATCAACGACTGCGCCACGGTCCGGCGGATGGTGGCGCGCCTTGAAGGCGGCGAGGAGATTCTGGCGGCGCTCAAGAAGAGGCAGCGCAGGGAAGCCGGGCAGTTCCGGCAGCATTGGGCGGCGGCGTTTTCGAGCGGGGCCGAGGCGGCGCGGTGGGCGGATTGCCTCCGCCACGCGCCCGAACATAGGGTGGCTAGGAAACCGCCGGGCCGCAGCGTGCCCGCGGCTTTGGCGGCGGGACGGTCGGCCGGCGCATAGGCGCGCGCAAGAGAGGCAGACCACAAACGACGATGGTCTGCCCCANNGCTTCTGGCGCAAAGACGCGATCGAGCCGGCGCTCCGGCACGAGACCGAACGCCAGATGGACGAACAGCGGGCATGGATTGCGCGGGAACCTGGCAATGCGCGGCCCTATTTCCATTTGGCGCAGTTCTATCGCATGGAGGNNGCGGCAGGAGGAAGCGCTTGGGCTGCTGCTCGAAGCGGTGCGCCTGCAGGACGGGTTCGGCGAGGCGCACGTCTCGCTGGCGGAGATTTATGCGATCCGCGAGGATTACGGCGCCGCGTGGCGGCACGCGCATGCGGCCGAGCGCGCGGGGGACGGGCGCGGGGTGGAGCTGCTAAGAAGGTACGGGACCGCGGGAAAAGAGCATTGGCCACAGATGAACACCGATGAACACAGATAAGACG
>PLGA01000607.1 GCA_003139735.1 Bryobacterales bacterium
ATAAGCAGGAGAACTAATTACATTCCCACGGAGGAAACACCATGCACGAGGCCCACCGGAAGGCCGCGGAGTTGCACGAACTAGCTGCACAGTCCCATCGCACTGCCGCGGAACATAACGAAAAAGGAGATTGCGCAACGTCAGTCTGGCATTCAGAACGAGCGCTGGAGTACGCAGATCACGCTTACAAGCTTGCGGTGGAGTCCCGCAACAAGTCCGGCGAGATCGAGAGCCTATAAAATGTCCACTTGTTATCACCACGGATCGCACTACGAGAATCACCAACGAGCCGCCGAGCTGCACGATAGCGCAGCCCACGCTCATTGGAGCGCCTCGGTCCAGGCCCACCGGGAGGCTGTGAATGGGCACGGCATCGCGACTCCCGCCAGTCATTGCCTTCAAGGAGGTCATACTGATGTCGGGACTTAGGAGCCGGGAAATTTGCCTGGCCGCCCGTCCCAGCGGGATTCCAACCCCAGCGGACTTTACGGTGGCGTGGACCGACTCGGCGCCGCTGAAGGATGGAGAGGTGCTGGTTCGCAACCTCTATATGTCGGTGGACCCATATATGCGCGGCCGCATGAACGCCGGGCGGTCTTATGCGCCTCCTTTCGAACTGGGTAAACCGCTCGATGGCGGCGCAGTCGGCGATGTCATCGAATCGCGGGCACGGGACTTCAAGCCTGGCGATGTCGTTACTTCCAACTTTGGCTGGCGGGAATACTTCGTCACTTCGCCGGAAGACTTACATTTGGTTAGCCGTGAGATGCAGCCGCTCTCTGTTTACCTTGGCGCCCTTGGCATGACGGGGATGACTGCGTGGGTCGGGTTGAACCTGGTGGAAGCGAGAGCCGGCGACGTCATTTTCATTTCCGGAGCCGCGGGCGCCGTGGGCAATGTGGCCGGGCAACTGGCGAAACTGCGTGGGTGCCGTGTCATAGGGTCGGCGGGATCAGCGGAAAAGGTCCAGTTCCTCCGGGAAGAATGTGGCTTCGACAGCGCCTTCAACTACAAGACCGGTCCCGTGCTCGAACAATTGAATCGGGAGGCTCCGGATGGGATCGATGTCTACTTCGACAATGTAGGAGGCGAGACACTCGAGGCGGCGCTATCGGCTTTACGATTGCGCGGACGGATCGCCGCCTGTGGCGGCATCTCCGGCTACAACTCGGAAACGCCCCGCCCCGGCCCGTCGAATCTGTTCCACATCACCACCAAGCGGCTGACCATGAGGGGCTTTATCGTTTCGGATTGGCTGGATCGGCGCTCCGAGTTCGAGAAGGAACTGAGCGCCTATTTCAAAGCGGGCAAGGTGAAGAACAAGGAGACGGTGGTGAAAGGAATCGAGCAGGCGGCGGCCGCTTTCGTCGGTCTCTTCCAGGGCCAAAACGTTGGCAAGATGGTGGTGGAGTTGGCTTGAGCCACCCTCCATCCCAAATAGATGCTATTGAGGCGCCGGATGGGGGTCGAAAGTGCGGGTGCTTGGGCGCGCTGGAAATCGGTTTGCGGACGCTGCAGAACCGGATCGCCGCGCCACGCGCAGAGGCGAAGGCGACAACTTCAGGCGCATGAACGGCTTGTTTCGCCCGCTCACGCGTCAATCGTGAAGAACGACGTTCAGCAGCGAGCTGTGGACCTCTAAATGGGCCTTGTAGTCGATGAATCCCAGTTTGCGAAACTTGTTCATGAAGAAGCTGACTCGCGACCGGGTTGTGCCGACCATCTCCGCCAGCGTCTCCTGGCTGATCTTGGCGATGACAGGCTCCGGACTGCCCTCTTTTCCGAAGTTGGCCAGCAGTAGAAGCACTCGCGCCAGTCTTTTCTCACTTGAGTTGAAGAGCTGATCGACCAAGTCTTCCTCAACGCGAATGCTGCGCGCGAGCAGATGCGCGACAAATAGTTCGGAAAAGGCCGGCTCCTCGTGGAGCACCCGCATCATTTGTAATTTCTCCAGTTTCATGACCGAGGACTGGTCCATCGCGGTTGCGGTCGACATGCGCAACGACTGCCGCGCCAGACACCCTTCGCCGAAGAAATCGGTTGGCCCCAAAATGGCGACCACTGCTTCCTTGCCCTGGTGGGAAACGACGGTGAGCTTCACGCGGCCCTTTTGAAGATAGAAGATGGCGTTCGCGGGATCCCCTTGAGCGAACACCGTCTCGTTCCTTTCGTAGATGGCGGTTGTTCGTCCTTCAGCGACCTTAGGGAGGCACAGAAAGGCCCTGGGATCGAAGGCCGGCCTATGGTTCTGTTGCATGGCGACTCTTAAGCACGAGGAGTGCCACGACCTGACAGCATCAAAAGCGGGCTGGATATGATTGATGGCGCTGCACTTCGGTCACAAAGCAAAGCCGTGGCGATGCCTTTCTGCCATGTTCTTCGAGGGTCTCGGCCGCCAACGCACGTGCAGAATTTGCCGTTTACGCTGGCAGATCTTGCCGTTCACCGCGCCGGGGGGCCCTGGATATCCGCCGGGAGGGCCAAAGGCGGAGGAGTACGGGGGCAAATGTAACACAATACGAACACTTCCATTCAGCTAAGGCAACCAAGTCATAAACGTGTTGTTCGCGTTAAACCTGAACCCTAATGGCACTACACCCTGGCCGGTGATTACCATCGTGCCCTGCGTATTCTCTAGCCCCGACACCTTGTCTTTGATGTTAAACGAGTCGTGGCCGAAGGGTTGGAGTAGCTCGCTATACTGGCCGGCGACCTGGCCACTTTGATTGTAGAAGGTCAGGTTGAACGTCACCGCGGCGGCCATGGTGTTTGCGAAGCCATACCCGGAGAATTGCCCTCCGGTTTCATCGTATGGCAACGTCAAGGCCGATGCTCCGGACGGCAGCGGAATGATGCACGCAGTCCCCGCTAAAGACACGATTGGAGCCGCAGCCTGCGTGTATTGGCCAGCCGGCTCGGGGGGAGAGTTCAGCCACAAGAAGATGCCCTGGATCTTCAAGCCCGCGGCGGAGGAGATTACACCTACCCAGCCTTCCGCGGTGGAGGGCAGGTTCGCCCAGTCCGGCACTACCACCTGCTCTCCGTTTGCAGGAATCGTGAGGGCCGTATAAGTTGAGGACACGCTGTTAATAGCGACGTTCAGCGGAGCGCCGTTGTCGCCGAAGTAGCAGAGCGTGACGGCAGCGGGGGCGGCGCTGGTGTTCCCAATTACAATCTGGGTTCTCCACGGTCCACCGTAAGCGATGTGCGGAAGCGCAACCATATACTGCGTTACGCCCGAGCATGGCGTCTGAGCCGATATCGTCACAACGCTCAAAAGCGCCACAAGTAGTAGATGTTTCACGTGTGTAGAACCTCCGAAGTCGCAATAATCTCCAAGAAGACGTCCCGTTCGGCTCCGTTTCGAAAACCGCCCGGCCCGACACGCGCTGACTCTCCGTCTTCGCATGGTGCAAGCCAGGTTAAACCACGGTCTAATCGATACGGCGCATGACGCTTGCCAGTTCTTCCCCTATATCGTCGCGCCAGCCGGACTGCCTGTCTGAGCAGAAGTGAACAGCCGAAAACCTCACATCCTGTCAGCATGAAACCACTACTGTATGCAGCGCTGCGCGGACCAGTTTGCGACGATTCCCCCGTTGCGGCGTGTAACTCATCCCGCCGATAATCCACGGACCGCCCGGCAAGAAACAGACGAAGCCTATCGCCAGCCCCGGAGCCGGGGCGCCGGGCGGGTCATCTGTTCGACCGCAATTGTGGGCGCGAGACCCAATTTCGTGAAAATGGCCCCCATTCTGGAGGAGGCCGGACGTCGTTCTGCATTTCAGTGCCGGTTAATTCACACGGGCCAGCATTACTCACCTGAGATGTCGGCGAGTTTCTTCGATGAGTTGGAAATGCCGACGCCGGACGTGAACCTCGAAATTGGAAGCGGCAGCCATGCGGCGCAAACGGCCGGAGTGATGCTCGGGCTGGAAGCGGAATTGAACGAACGCCGGCCGGACCTGATCCTGGTGGCCGGCGACGTAAACTCGACCATGGCCGCGGCGCTGGTCGCATCGAAGCTCGGCATTCCGGTGGCCCACGTCGAGGCGGGGCTACGGAGCTTTGACCGCCGCATGCCGGAGGAGACCAATCGTGTGGTCACCGACGTACTCTCCGACTACCTGTTTGCCAGCGAGCCGAGCGGCGTAACAAATCTGCTGGCTGAAGGCGTACCGCGGGAGAAGATCTTTCTCGTCGGCAATGTCATGATCGACACGCTGATGAAATTCCGGCGCAAGGCCGCGGAAACCGGCGTCCTCGAACGGCTAGGACTAAAGAGCAAAGGCTATGCAGTGGCTACCCTGCATCGGCCCTCCAATGTGGATGGCATGGAGCATTTGTTGTCGTTGGTGGACATGCTGACAGAGCTATCGCGCCATCTGCCGGTTGTATTCCCGGTTCACCCCAGGACGAGAGAGCGGATGGAGGACGCCGGGATCATGAATTGCGGCCTCATTCTGACGGAGCCACTGGGGTATCTCGAATTCGTGCGGCTCACCAGCGAGGCGCGCCTGGTNNACCGATTCCGGCGGCATTCAGGAAGAGACTACCATTCTTCAGGTACCGTGCCTGACGATGCGCGAAAACACGGAACGGCCGATTACGATCGAACAAGGAACCAATCGCCTGGTGGGCACGGATTCGAAGAACATCCTGCACGCGGCT
>PLGA01000615.1 GCA_003139735.1 Bryobacterales bacterium
CGCGCGGGGCACCCGGACTTAGCGGGTTGCTTCGGCGCCGGGCGGTGATTGCCGGTTTCAGCCTGGACGGCGCCCTGGAGTCCGTGCTTAAGCTCTTGCAGAAATACGCGGATGTGCCCATGAGCCTCGCCGACGCCTGCCTTGTGCGGATGGCCGAAACCCTACCCGATCCGGTGATTCTCACCACGGATTCCGACTTCCGCATCTATCGCCGGCATAGCCGGCAGATGGTTCCGTGTGTCATGCCATCCTCCATCGTGTAAAGATGAACTCTCCTTTGAATTCAACCCAGCGCTTCAGTTCCCGCGCAGGACGTCTGAGTTATGTCTTCCTGAAAGACCGGCTAGCCGGCGCGAAAACCTACCGGCGCATCGCGGATTCGCGTGTTCAAGACGTGGCCGCAACGTGTTCGACGAAGACCCACTCGTTCCGACATGGATTCTTTACCACCTGCAAAATCGTTGGTGAGGCTTGCCGGGGACTCTCCGAACCCTTCCGCTCCGCCCACCCGGAGACACCCTGGTCTGAGGCCACCAGCTTGCGGAACGTCTTGGTGCACCAGTACTTTGGGATCGATTTGGAGGCGGCGTGGGCAGTGGTCGAGCAGGACCTCCCAGGCTTGAAGCAGGCCGTGAGCAAGATCGTTTCAGAAGAACCGCCAACATAACGGTCAAAATCGCCGTCCCTAATGAACCATCTCGTGGACGCTCATGGAATCAGGCTTAATCCGCCTGCTTTAGCGCCCGCGTTTCTTCCTGGACTTCCTCGTGCGTCAATTTGGAGCCCGTTCTTTCGACAGGAACCAGCATCGCCGCAGGAACGCCGCGTCTCGTGATCATAATTGTCTCGCCCTGCCCTACTTGGTCCAGCAGCGCGCCAAGCCGCTATTAAGCGGAAATGTACTACAGGGACCACCCCCGAGCGGTCTAAATGTACTGAAATAAGCAGAATCAACGCCGGATAGCGCGGCCCATAACCCATTTAATTCAAGTTTATCTAAATAGATCTATTTCGGGGTACTGGTACTCTGTCAAACCGTGTATTACGAATTACGTTGACTCGGGGAGATGCGACGAACTACAATCTGGCATTAGTTTCTGAATTTGCAAAATGGGACTGAAATGGCGGTAGCTTGCCCAGTGGCATTTCCGGCGTTCCCGGTGGCGGAGATAGCTCGGCCTCTCCTGGCTTGGTACGCGCTGCGCGTCCGATCCAATTTCGAATGGGCCGTCAATGCTGTGCTCACGGGCAAAGAGTATGAGGCATTTCTTCCCACCTATCGGACTCGCCGCCGCTGGTCGGACCGTACGAAGGAAGTCGACGCGCCGCTGTTTCGCGGGTACACCTTTTGCCGCTTCGACGCTACGCGGCGCCTCCCGATTCTAACGACGCCGGGCGTGGTTTCCATCATCGGCTCGTCCGCCGGACCCATTGAGGTCGATGAACGAGAGATCGCCTCGGTGCGCGCCATGGTCGCTTCCGGCGTGTTGGTTGGTCCGTGGCCGTTTCTCCGCGAAGGGCAGTACGTGGCCGTCGAACGAGGCCCTCTTACCGGGGTGGAAGGCATCATCATCAGCTTCAAAGGTCAGTACCGTCTGGTCGTCTCCGTTTCCCTGCTGCAGCGCTCGGTCGCCGTCGAAATCGATCGCGACTGGGTTCGTCCCACATCCCAGCATCGTCCGTAACTTCTCATTGGAGGGCAGTTAACAATGCCCACACGTAAGAACAGAATCATCAGCCTTCGTCTGTCCGAGGAAGAGTACGAGAGTCTCAAATCGGTCTATGCGTCGCGCGGCGTGCGCAGTTTGTCTGAATTCGCGCGCGACGCCATGCACCGGGTGGTTGGCGGGTATCCTTCTTCCGACGGCGCAAACATCGAACACCGCGTCGAACTCTTGCATGGAAAAGTCGCCATGCTGGAGGGCGAAGTGTCCCGGCTTTCCCGCGCCGTAGGTCTGGAAGCAGAGGCGAGGAAGACGCAATGAGGAAGAGATTCCTGGAACGCTTCGGTGGCGCCTCCGCGATTGCCTGTTTGTGCCTGCCCTTGGCCGCCGCGGCCTACGGACAAGTCCCGGCGCCAGGCCCCAAGGCAGGCCCGCAGTTCCTGCCGTCGACGGGGGGCACGCCGATCGTTCCGTCAACGGCGAGCACGCCGGTCGTGCCGACGGTCGTGGTGAAACCCGAAACCAAGGCCGCCTATGTCCTTGGCCCGGACGATCAAGTCTCGGTCAGTGTCCTAGATTTACCCGAGATCAGCGACAAGGTGTATCGGATCGACCTGAACGGGTTTATCAAGCTTCCCATGGTGACGGGCCGTATCCAAGCCGCCGGCCTGACAGTAGAACAACTCGAAGAGGAGATCGCAGGCGTTCTCAAGACGATCCTCAAGGATCCGCAAGTTACCATATCGGTGATCGCGTTCCGCAGAGAACCTGTATACGTCCTGGGAGCCGTCAGGAGCCCCGGAGTGGTCCAGTTACAGGGCCACACCACCCTTGTGGACGTACTTTCGGCGGTTGGCGGGCTCGCGGATGATGCCGGCTACACGGTGAAGATCGTTCGCCACCGCGAATTTGGCCGCATTCCCCTCCCGTCCGCCGTTGACGATCCGTCTGGCGAATACTCCATGGCCGAAGTCGGCACCAAGGAGATCGTGGAGGCCAGCAACCCAGCCCAGAACATCCTCATGTGCCCGCAGGACGAGATTACGGTGCCGCGTGGCGAAATGATCTACGTGGTCGGGACCGTGCCCAGGTCGGGCGGGTTCGTCTTGCAACAGACGGCCACCCTTTCTGTGCTCCAGGCTTTATCGCTTGCCGGAGGCACCGCCCCAGGAGCTGCGACCAAGAACACGAAGATCCTCCGGTCGGCGCCGGGGGGGGCAACCGCGTCGAGATCCCCGTGAATCTCGCTGACATTCTCCATGGCAAGGCCCCCGATGTCGGCATGGAATCCGGGGACATCCTGTTTGTACCCTCCAGCGCGTCCAAGAAGACCCTTTTACGGATGGGCGACGTCGCGGCCATTGCAGCCGGCGCTGCGGTTTATCGGATTCCGTAGGTACGATTATGGAAACCCCTGGAAACGCATTGATGCCCATCGGGCCGGACCCTCAGCGGGGACCTGCGGCATTTCCCGCCGCGCGCTCCGCCGCCTACCAGCGCCAGCCCGCCGGATCGGCGGGACCCCACGCCGGTGAATTGCCGTCCGGTGGCCTGCTGGAATACTGGCGCATCATCCAGCGCCGGAAAGGCTCCGTCATCGTCATCACCTGCCTGGGCGCCCTGGCGGGCCTGTTGTACACCCTCCCGCCAACGCCCGTGTACCGAGCCACTACCCTTATTGAACTCCAGGAGATGAACGAAGACTTCCTGCATATGCGCGACGTCAACCCTAATGCTACCCAGGGTGGTGGAGACGCCGAGGATGAAATCCAGACTCAAGTTCGGATACTTCAAAGCGCCTCTCTCCGAGAACGCGTGGTCAAGAAACTCGCCTTGGAAGCGAACACGGTTGCACCGAAGAAGACGCGTCTCGATGCCTGGCGCGAGGCCCTGAAGCTCACGCCGGCCCAGCCGCCGACCCCCGAGAGCATCGTCGCCAATGCGGCCCGCGGGGTGCTGGTGCGCGCTCAGCTAAACACGCGCCTGATAGCAATCTCTTGCGATTCCACCAACCCCCAGATGGCCGCCGATTTTCTCAATACCCTGACCAACGAGTATCGGGCGCAGAATGTCGAGAATCGTTGGAAGGCCACGCAGTACACCGGCGATTGGCTCACCACGCAGATGGAAGACCTCAAGATCAAGCTGGAACACTCTGAGGAAGCGCTGCAGTCCTACGCCGCCCATAGCGGGCTGCTGATCACGGGGGAAAAGGACAACGTCGCCGACGACCGCGTCAAACAGTTCCAGCAGGAACTCTCGAAGGCGCAAGGTGAGCGCATCGACGCCCAGTCCAGATCCGAGAACGCCGCCCACGCCCCGGCCGATTCCGTTCCCGAAGTCCTCGACGACGCATCGACCATGGCAATACGGAGTAAGGTAATGGATCTCCGCGGCCAGTTGGCAGACCTCAGCGGCACTTTCACTCCCGAGTACTCTAAAGTCAGGAACCTCCAGGAACAGATCGACGCCTATGAGGCGGAACTCTCGCCAAGGAGCGGAAAACCGTTATCAGCCGGATTCAAAACGATTACGCAATGGCCAAGCAGCGCGAAAAGCTGCTCCAGGACCAGTACGACGCCGCCGCGCTGGTGGTCAGTCAGCAGGCCGACCAGGTGGCGCACTACAACATCCTCAAGCGCGAGGTGGATACAGACCGCGAGATGTACGACAGCATGCTCCAGCGCGTGAAGGAATCTTCCGTCGCCGCCGCTCTGAAGGCCTCCAATATCAACGTCGTGGATCCGGCCGTGGCGCCCGGGGTCCCGTACAAGCCGAGCGCTAGCGACAATGCTACCCTCGGTCTACTGTTTGGACTCTGTTTCGGGGTCGGTCTGGTTGTCCTGCTGGACCGCGCTGACCGGACGATCCAGGAGCCCGGCGATATGGAGGCGTTGTTGGGTATCGCGGAATTGGGGCTCGTGCCCAGCGCCTCGGCGGACCCAGGCCGGCCTCGCGATCTGGTATCAGGCACGGCCGAAGAGCAAAGCCGCACCCGCTCCATGATCCTGCTTACGAGCCAACGCAAGAACTCCGCCTTGGCGGAGTCCATCCACGCCACCCTTACCTCAATCCTCTACGCCGGATCAGCCGGTCAATTTCCGCAGGTGCTGGTTTTTTCGGCTCTGCGCAGGAATCCGA
>PLGA01000464.1:0-242 GCA_003139735.1 Bryobacterales bacterium
GGCCAGTCCCGCGGCAACGGCATTCACCGCAAAACCGCGCCGCAGAAGCAGCCAGGCCGCCAGCCCCGCCGGAATCGCGTGGAGCAAACCCGCGGTCAGGCACGCGACCCCTTGCGGCACGAAGCGTTCCGTCTGGTAGTCGTGGAACAGCGCCGCGAAAATGGCCACCAGCGCCAGGCTGCCCGCCCCCAGCAGGATCCCCGGGGAAACGCGGCGACGGCTTCCGGGAGTAGTTTCGCCGA
>PLGA01000464.1:252-3404 GCA_003139735.1 Bryobacterales bacterium
CCCATGCCGCCGGCAGCGGCCGGACCGGAACGAGCGGAGGCCCAATCGATCGGGCGACGCGATCCAGCAAACCCGGGGCCATGTCATGCGGAGCTTGAGCGGCTTGATCGAGAATATCGTCGATCTCCCTATCCCTCACGCCAGATCCTCCGTCCGCTCTTTACTGAGCCCCATGCCGGTCAAGTGCTCTCTCAATTTCTCGTAGCCGCGGTGGGCCTTCTGCTTGACCGAACCTACGCTCGACGAGGTTGCTCGCGCCACCTCCTCAAGCGACATCCCCGCAATCTTCAACATGGCGATGACTTCACGCTGGCTCTCCGGGAGCGGCGCCAGAAGCGCTTCCAGATCCGTTGTCTCCGCCCGCCCGGCAGGGCGCGCCGCCAGCGGGGGCATTTCCTCCAGCCGTCCTTCGCGCGCCGCCGCGCGCCGCTCCTTTCGGTAGTGATCCACGCGAATATGCCGCGCGATCGCGTACAGCCAGGGCAGCACCGGCTCGCCGGCGCGATAGGTGCGCCGTACCTCATGAATGCGCAGCCAGGTTTCCTGCAACAGGTCGTCGGCATCTCCACGGCTCGCGAACTGGACCGCGAAAAAGCGATGCAGCCGCGGACCCAGCCGATGGATCAGGGCTGTGGCGGCGTCGAAATCGCCCTGTTGATAACGGGCCATCAGCACTTCCAGGTCGCTGTCCATGGGAATAGGGAAAGCCGCTCACCCAATTATTTGCCATTCGCCGAACTCGCGAGCCCCGTTCCGGGTCCATTCGCAGGCGCCTTGCGCGAGTTGTGTAAGGAAGTATACGATGCAGGCCGCCTGAAAGTTACGCGGGCCAGTACGCCCGTAACTTCTCTCCTCCCGCCGTCGAACGTGTTTTCGTGACCGCTTATTTCGAGGACATTCCAAGGAGATTACGATGAAGCTTCGCAAAAACGTATTCGGCATGCTGCTCCCAATCGTCGCAGCGGCTGCTTCCCTGCAGGCCGCCGCCAATCCAGCCTTGGTGGTGACGGCTTCCAACGCCGCCGCCAACCAGCTCATGGTCTACGATTCCGACGGCAACTGGATCCAGACGGTGAACACCGGGGGTAAGGGCGGCGTCAGCGGGAACGCTGGCGGCATTGAGGCGGCAGGCGGCCTGGTCGCCGTCGTAAACTTCGGCTCGCAGAACGTGTCCCTGTTCCAACGCGCCGGCAACAGCTTGCAATGGCGGCAGAGGGTTTCCACGGTTACGGACCCCGTCAGCGTGGCCTTCGGCGCGGACCATCTATATATCCTCGGGACCACCAAGGTCGAATCCCACCTCCTGCGCCCTGGGCCGCCGATGCCGCCGGCGCCTCCCATGCCAGGGCCTCACATGCAGCCCGGGCCTCCGGCGCCGCCAACGCCTCCCATGCCGCCGAATGCGATTGTCGATTCCACTCCGGATGGAGTCGTGTCCTTGTTCCTTGCGGACGGGTCCGCGGCTCAGGTAGGGGTACTGCCGGGCCATCTCGTCATCACGGAGAAAGGCGCCACCACGACAGGCACAATTGAAACCGTGAACCTGCTTTCCGATGGGGCCGTAACCGGGGTCGCCACCCAGGTCATGGACATTCCGGCCAACCCCCTTGCGCCGTTCGGATTGGTCACGCGGGGCAACGATGCCTACGTTACCATCGCCCATTCCAATGAGATCACCCTGGTGCGCGATGGCAAGGTCCTGACCGTCGCCGGCTCAGGCACGCAGAACGCCCCTTGCTGGCTCGCCCTGGAAGGACCGTTCCTGTTCTCGAGTAACTCGCCCAGCATGAGCGTTTCACGCTACGCCGTCTACGGGCAAAAGATCGTGCAGGATGCGGCCGTGGCCGCCACCCTGAGTGGCGATCCGACCGATATCGCCTATGGCGCGGGATTGGTGGCCGTAATTGACGGCAGCGGTCACCTGTCGATCTTCAGCGTCGATGAAGACGGCAACCTCACCTTGGTCAAGGCGGACACCATCCCTGCCGCCGCCAACGGCGCCGCGGTCATTTGGGGCGACTGAAACGTAGCGCCACGAAAGTCCGGGCGGCGCGTCAAGCCTTCTTGAGAGCGCCGCCCTTCCGGTCGAATCGACCAGCGTGTCCATGAATTTCTACGGATTGGCGATCGTGCCGATTTCTACCGCGATCCACTTACGCATGCGCTTGCCGTGGTTGTCCGTCCAGGTCATGGAGTCGCTGAAGACATAGTCGCATTGAGCCATGGCGCTCCTTGAGAACATCTGGAGCCGCTCGCGGCCTTCGGCTTGCATTCCCACGAAAACCGGCAGACCGTTCAGGCTTTCCACCCACTTGGCAAGACCGGCGTCGTCCGTGACGGGTTGCGCCTGCCCCGCGTTCACCGCCAGCCCGTACTGAATGCCTCCGCGCTGCGATTGATCGATCGCCTGCTCGATGGAAAGTCCGCCCTTCGGGTGTACGTGCAGATCCAGCATGGGGATGCCGCGCGCGCCGGTAGCCATGATCTTCTTGAATGTGTCGTCCGCCGTGACGGTCATGCCGGCGGGTGTCGGGGTATCGTCCGGCAGCGGACGTATGCGCACGCTCCGGAATCTGGCGTTCGACCGAGGATCGTGGCATTGCAGCGCGATCGTGCCGTGGTCCAGAAAGCGCTCCCTCTCCATGGCCGGCGGAGGCGGAATGTAGGGCGGGTCCGGCTGGACGTAATTCACCGTCATCATCCCGTTGAGCCGCACCTGGACGTTCTTGCCGCGCACCAGGATGTTGAGCTTGAACCACTGGTCGTTGGGGACGTATTGCCGGTAGATGTTGCGCAGGTTATAGAGCGAGGCGGTCTTCTTATGCTCGCCCGGCTGGGTGTTGTTGATCTGGATCTCGCAGCCTTTTTGCGGCCAGTTGGATTCCTGATAGGCGGTGTGGATGTAGACCCCGGAACANNTCCACTTCCAGCTCGAAATTCTTGAAGTCGGCGTTGTGGAACGGGCCGGTATAGAACAGATGGCACATAGGCCCATCCGCCGTGAGAAGGCCGTCCACCACCTTCCAGGAGGCCGGGGTGTTCTGCGGCCGCCAGCCATCCAGGCTTCTGCCGTTGAACAACTCCACCCAACCGTCGCTCTGGCCGAGCAGCTGAACCGCCGCCAGCGCGCCGACGAATGCCCGCCTCGTCGG
>PLGA01000514.1 GCA_003139735.1 Bryobacterales bacterium
GGGCTTGGCAGCCGGGCGGCCGCGTAGCGCTGTCGTCCGAATAGCAGCCACTCGGCAATCCACGCGAGCATCCCTGCCACAGCCAGCGCCGGCCAGGGATCGCGCGAAGATGCCGGGGCGCCGACGGGGCCGCCGCCCCGTAACGCGTCCTTAGGCGGCTTCCAAACGCCATCGGCCACTCCGGGCAGCGTGAGCGAGTAGACCGTTTCCTGGTTCCCCGCCAGCACCCGCACCACCTGGGGCGCGCCCACGAAAAAACGGATGGAGTTGTCCTTCACCGTGAACGGCAATTCGCGCCCGCTTTCGGCCAGCACGCGGACGGCGCGCGGGTCCGTGCCCGGGTCGAGCGCGGCCGTTACGGCCCCTGCGCTGCCGCCATTGGCCTCCCACCGCTGGAAGATCTCCGGCGCCATCCACCTGAGGATGTTGGCGAACACCAGCGGCGCGGCCAACTGTGAGCGCATGGCCGCCGCGCCGGGGTGAAAGCCGAACGCCACGGCCTTTGGCGAGCCCGGCCGCGCCAGGATTACCGGGCCGCCCGAGCACTCGGCGATGGGCAGGTCGCCCGGTTGGGCCGCAAACGTCTGCGCGCTGTCCAGCCTAATGTCTTTCGTCCAGAGGCCCTCGCCGAGAGCGTTCTCTCCATGCCAGCGGTCCACCACCGCGTCCTTCACGGTCGCCGCCACCCGGAACGGCGAGGCTCCGGCCGGCGGCTCAATCCAAATCGCGTCCACCTTGGGCGGGGCTGCCGGGCCGAAGGCGTCCAGAATCACGATGCGCGCCTTCGCGTCGGCGCTATAGGACTCCGGCGGCGCGAACACCGCTTCCAAGTTGGGACTGGCCGCCAGCAACGGCCGCAGCAGGTTCGGCCGCGCGGTGTAGGCCAGCACGCGCACCGCGGCCATCGCGGGCGTCTCCACCCGCGCATGGTTGTCCGCCGCCAGGGCGTCCTCCAACATCAGCCGCACATCGATCCATCCGGCCGCCCGCGCGTGAAAGCGGAAGGCCGCGCCTCCTTCTTCGCCGGCCTCCAGCGTCAGGCGGCGCACGCCCATCGGGAACCCGGCGAACTGAAGCGTGACGGGAACCTCACGCCGCGTCCGCCCGTAGTTCCGCACGGTCGCGAAGACGTCCCAAGCCTCGGGGTCGTCATCCGGCCGCCGCAGGCTGATGCGGAGCAGGCCGCAGTTGTCCCCCGGTTCGCTCACCGGCAGCACGCGCAGGCGTTCGCCTTCCGGCGCCGGGTCCTGTCGCGAAACCCGGCCGGGGCCGGCATAGACAATCTCGCCCGCGGCCCCGCCCTCCATTCGTTGCGCCTCCCTTGCGAAGCGGACCGCGTCGGCCAGTTTCAAGCTGGTGGCGCCGGCGCGCGTTCTGCGGATGGCGTCTTCCAGCGTGTTCCGGTCCGCTACGAACCGCGTCGCCGGCGCCGCCATGCCCGCCGTCCGCACAATCATCGCGCGGTCCCCTGCCGGCATCGCGCGGACCCACGCGATGGCTGCCGCCTTGGCTTCGTCGAGCAGCGTCCCCGCCCGTCCCCGCGCCGCCATCCAGGCGGATGCGTCCAGCAGGATCACGTGGTCGCGCCCCGCCCGCGCCGGCGCGCTCCACCGCCATCCGGCCGCTGCCGCCAGCACCAGCAGAATGCCCGCAAGCTGAAGCGCCAGCGACCACGGCTGCCGGATTCGCCGCCGCCGCGCCAGCCGTGACAACGTTTCGGAAACCAGCCACAGCCGCAGCGTCGCCACCACCACGCTGCGCCGCGAACGGTCGAGCAGGTAGAGCGCCGTCACCACCCCCCACGCCGCCGCCAGCAGCGCCAGGAACTCCGCCGCCGAAAGGTTCAGGAAGAACAACGGTCCAATCCTCCGGAGGCCACCAGCGGCCCGAAGACGGCCTCCTCCAGCGGGACCGAGGTCGACAAGCCGATGTACCGGCCTCCCTGCCGCGCGGCCGCCTGTTGGATGGAGCGCGCCCAGCCGTCAAACGCTTCCGTGTAGGCCTGCCGCGCCCGCGGCCCCAGCGCGATCTCCAGCGTCCCCCCGGTTTCCGCGTCGCGCAAATCCAGGTCGCCCTCCCATGGCGGCGTGCGGTCCTCTTCCGCCCACACGTGGATCAGCAGCAGCTCGTGGCCGAAGTCCGCCAGATATTCGAGCGGCCGGGAGCAGTCCCGCTCGTCGCAGAAATCGGAAATCACAATGATCAGTCCGCGCTGCGCCGTCCCCGCAACGAACTGCCGCGCCACCTCCATGAAATTCGTCCGGCCACCCGGCCGCAGCGCCTCCAGATAACGCAGCGCCGGGGCCACCGAGTGGCGCCCGCCGTTGCACAGGAAGGGATCCCCGAAGCGGTCCGAAAACGGCCGCACCGTAATCGAATCCAGGCGCACCAGCCCGACGTAGCACAGCGCCGCCGCCAGCCCGCGCGCATAGTCGAATTTCGGGATGGCCCCAGTGGTCATCGATTCGCTCACGTCCAGCAGCAGCCGCACCGGCACGCGCGGCTCCACCTGAAACATCTTCAGAAACAGCTTCTCCAGGCGCAGGTACGCGCGCCAGTTGACCGACCTTACGTCGTCGCCGTGCTGGAAGTGCCGGTGATCCAGAAACTCCTGCCCCGGTCCGGAAAAGTGCGATCGGTTCGTGCCCCCCACCAAACCCGGAAAAGACCTCTGCCAGCGCAGCGCCAGCCGCTCCAGTTTTTCCAGGAAGTTCCTGTCGAGGATCGCCGCCGGGCTTTTCATGTGGCTGGCGTGAGCGCGTCCTGGAGAATCGTATCGAGCAGGCCGTCCTGGGTGATTCCATCGGCGTGGGCGTCGAAATTCAGAATAATGCGGTGCCGCAGAACCGCATGGGCCACCGCGGCGATATCGGCGGCCGCCAGGTGCCCCCGTCCGTCCAGCAGCGCCCGCGCCCTGCCGCATTCCACCAGCGCCTGCGCCCCGCGCGGCGAGCTCCCATAGCGGATGTACTTCTCCGCCAGCTTGTGGGAGTGCCGCGTTCCCGGCTGCGTCGCCAGCACCAGGTCGACGGCCAATTCCTGCACGTGAGGCGCGATGGCGATCTCCCGCCGCACCGACCGCAGCTCCAAAATCTCCTCCCGCCCCATCACCACATCCACCGCGATCTCTTCTCCCAGGCTGCTGCGGTCCACAATCAGGCTCAGTTCCTCCCGCGAAGGGTAGTTCACCAGAATCTTCATCAGGAACCGGTCGAGCTGCGCCTCCGGCAGCGGATACGTTCCCTCCATTTCGATGGGGTTCTCCGTGGCCATCACCAGAAACGGCGAATCCAGTTCGTGCGTCAGCGCCCCGGCCGTGACCGTGCGCTCCTGCATGGCCTCCAGCAGCGCCGACTGCGTCTTCGGCGTGGCCCGGTTGATTTCGTCGGCCAGCACCAGGTTGGCGAAGATNNGGCATCAGGTCCGGCGTGAATTGAATCCGCGAATATTTCAGCCGCAGAACGCGCGCCAGCGTTCGCAGCAGCGTCGTCTTGCCCAACCCCGGCACGCCTTCAAGCAGCACGTGCCCGCCGGCCATCAGGGCGATCAGGACTCCGTCCACCACCTCGCGCTGCCCCACGATCACCCGGCCTATCTCGCGGCGGATGCAGTCCAGCCTGGCGGCCGATTGGGAAAGAATCTGTTCCGGGCTCATTCTTATGCCTCTTATTTTAGGACAATCCGGCGCCAATCCCCATCTGGGGCAACGCCGCTCAATACTCCACGCCCACCAGGAACAGGCCCTTCGCGGGCGCCGTCGCGCCGGATTTCGCGGGCAGCCGCGCCACGTCCTCAAGATTGCCTCTGCCCGCCTCGATCAGCGTGCCCACCATGTTCCGCACCATGTGCTTCAGAAACCCGCTCCCCCGTACGCGATACGTCATCCGCCCGGAGCCGCTTTCCAGCGTGGACGAGAACACCGTGCGCACTTTGGATTTCCCCTCCGCATCGCGGTCGTCCGACGCCGCGAAGGCCGTGAAATCGTGCTCTCCTTCGAATGCGCCCGCGAGTTGGACCATGCGCTCGTCATCGAGCGGATACGGGTAATGGTGCGCGTAAGGCCACTCGAACGGGCTGCACGTTTCCCGCCGCACAATCCGATACTCGTAGGTCTTGGCCTTGGCGTCGAAGCGCGGGTGGAAATCCAGGGGAACTTCCTCCACCGCGAACACCCGGATGGCGGGCGGCAGCAGGCGGTTCACCGCCCGGCGCAGATTGTCTAGCGGAATCGGGTTGCCGATCGTGAACGCCGCCACCTGCGCCAGAGCATGCACGCCCGCGTCCGTGCGTCCCGACCCCGCCACCGCAACCGGCGCGCCTTCCATCGCCGACACGATCTCTTCGAGCGCGCCCTGAATGGTGGGCAAGCCGGGTTGTATCTGCCAGCCGTGGAACCCGCCGCCGTCGTAGGCGAGCTGGATCTTGATGCGGCGCATCAGCTCGGCCGTGAGCCTGGCTTTATTACCGGAATCCCGCGCGCGCATAGAGGGCATTGGTCCGGACGGTAGGACACCACCTCCAGCGTGGCCAGCGCCACCCGCGGTACGCCCACCGAGGCCCGTCCGCCGCTGCGGTCGATAATGGAACCCGCCGCCGCCACCCGCGTCCCCGCCGCGCGCAACGCGTCCACCACGTCCCGCGTGCTGCCGCCGG
>PLGA01000318.1 GCA_003139735.1 Bryobacterales bacterium
GCGACGGGCTGAGCGACCTGGTGCCGTCGCCCACCATCCGCCGCGCCGCGGAGAGCCACGCGGGCGACCCGGAAGCGGCCGTCCGCGAGTTGATCGCCGCGGCGAATGGCGCCGGCGGCAAGGACAACGTGACGGTAATCGTGGTGGAGGGCCCGCAGTTCACCGCTCCCGCGCCGGTTGCCTTATGGGCCGGATGGGACCTGTTTTCGAGCCGGCCGGCGGTGTTTCTGTACGGATTGCTGGCGGCGGCCGNNTCGGACGCGCTGGCCGCGGCCCGCCCGGGCGATACGGTGGAGGTGCTGGCCGGAGAGTATAGCGAGCAGGTTCGCCTGAAGAGCGGCGTGAACTTGCGCACGCGCGACGCCATCCTGCGCGCGGTCCCCATGAGCAATGGCCCCGCCGTGATCGCCGAGAACGTGAGGAACGCGCGCGTCACCGGTTTGCGCATTATCGGGGGCGGCCAGGCTCCGCTTTCGGCGGGAATCGTGCTCGCGGATTCGGATGTGCAATTGGAAGATGCGGACGTGGACGGCGCAGGGGTCGGAATCGAAATCCGCGGCGCCGGCAGTCCCGTGCTGCGCGGCAACTCGGTTCACGATTCGAGCGGCGCCGGCATTCTGATTACGGGTCCTTCGGAACCTTTGATTTCGCACAATACGTTGCGCGGCAACAAGNNTCCATCCAGGTGGAGTTGCCGGCTGAAATGCCGATGAAAGACGTGCGCGCGCACAACACCTTCATCGACGCGAAACCGGCCGGGGGCAAGAAGCCATGATCGCTCCGGCCGGCCGCAAACTCGGCAAATACGAGATTATCCGCAAGCTGGGCCGCGGCGGCATGGCCGATGTGTACCTTGCCCAGGACACCGAAGCCAATGGCGTGGTGGCGCTCAAGCTGATCGAACACAGCGAGGATGCCGATACGCGCGCCTCGATTGAGGCCGAGCGGTGCGGGGCGGACTTGCAGGCGCGACTGGCCGCCATCGATTCGCACGTGACGCGCGTCCACGACTCGGGCGATCTGGACGGCTACTTTTTCGTCGCGATGGAATACATCGATGGCCAGGATCTCGCCGAGTTGATGAAGGGCGGGCCGCTGGCGGTGGAGTTTGCCGCCGACGCCGCCATCGCCGTGGCGCAGACGTTGGAGAACGCGCACAATTTGCAGGTAGCGATCGACGGCAAGGATTTCCATGGCATTGTGCACGGCGATATCAAGCCGAAGAATATCCGCATCGATTCCCACGGCGAGGTGCGCGTCCTCGATTTCGGCATTGCCAAGGCGCTCTCGCTCTCGCGCCGCCTCACGCGCAATGAATTCGGCAGCGTGCCCTACGCCTCGCCCGAGCGCCTGGATTCAGGCGATGTGAGCGCGCTTTCCGACCTCTGGTCGCTGGCCGTGACGCTGTACGAAATGGTCACGGGCCTGCAGCCGTACCATGCCGCCAACACCGAGCAACTGGAGCGCAAGATCCGCTCGCGCGTTCCGCCGCCGCCCGCTCCGGACCCCTGCCCGGAGCCGCTGCGCCGCATCCTGGCCAAGGCTATGGCGCCCGATCCGGAGGTGCGCTATGCCACCGCGCGCGATTTCGCCGCCGACCTGGGCGCGTTCCGGCGGGGCGAGCCGGTGAGCGCCGCAACCGAAGACCTGGACGCCACGCGCCGCACTTTCCGCCAGCGGGATTCGGATACCGAGGCCACCCGCCGCGGTGTCCGGTTTGGCAACACGCCCGGCCAGCCTTCCGGCTCCACGGGTTCGGAAACCCGCGCGACTGCCTCCGCTGCCTCCAAGGTGGTCTGGCCCAACATGGCGCGCGCCAAGAAGCCGCCAAGCCCCCAGTTGGTCACGATCATGCGCGGATTTGCGGCGCTGGCGGCCGTGATCGCCCTCTACATCATGTGGTCGATGATTTCCGGTTACCGGCTCTACGGGCGCGGTCAGGACCTGGAACGGCAGGTGGAAACCGAGCAGGTCACCGACCTTGGACAGATTTGGGACCGGTGGACGGAACTTTCCACTGGCCACTCCTCGTCTTGGTTATTACGGGGCCCGCGAAACGTGGTCAAGCAGCAGTTCGTGGAGGCGGCCGGACGCGTGATCGCCTCCTACCGCAACGATGCGCAACCGTTGTACGAGGCCGATTGGCGGCGCGCCCGCACGTACTTGTCGCACGCGCTGGCGATGGACCCGGACAACGCCACGCGCGGCGAGTTGCGCTTGTGCGACGGGCACATCGCGCGCATCAACGGCACGGTTCACCGCAACCCCAAGGAACTGGACGAGGCCATAGCGGACTTCAACGAGGCCCAGAGCCTGCTGCCCCATTCGCCCGACCCGGAGCTGGGCCTGGCGCGCGTGTACGTCTACGGCCTGAAGGATATCGACAAAGCCAACGAAGCGCTCAAGCAGGCCGCCAACCGTGGCTACAAACTCGGCAATCGGGACCAGGCGCAGCTTGCCGACGGCTATCGCGACCGGGCGGACCGGTTGTGGCTGGATTCGCGCAGCGTGCGCGGACTGCCGCAGGAAAAGGACGAAGTATCGCGCGCCGCGCAAGACTACCAAGCCGCGCTCAAGCTGTACCAGAGCATTGCGCCGTATACCAATGCGAACGAACAAATCGGCAAGATCGAGAACGGCCTGGACAGCGTGAACCTCCGCCTGGTGCAAATCGGCGACCAGGAGCCGGGAGGGCTGTTGCGCCAATGAGTAAAGGACCCTCCCCGATGCGCAGGCGAATCGCCTGCGCTGGTGGGGCAGGCGGACCCACAAACGACGTGGGTACCCCGCCTGCCATTCCCCTATGGCCGTAACGCGCAGCCAAACCTCCGAGCGCGCCGGGATCCGGCGCTCGCGCGGCAGCCGCTTTTCATGGCGGCGCTCCGAATTCGCCTGGGCGACGGCCGCCGCCTTGCTCATCGGCGTGGGCCTGCACCAGGTCTATAAAGCCAAGTCCCAGCCTTTTGCGGATATCGCCAACGGGCTAACCGCGAAAAGCCTGCTCGATCTGAACGCCCTTGCGGCGCGGGAGGACTTGCTCTCCGTGCTCGCACGCTCTCCCGAGCCCATGTTCCCCGATCCCGCCGAGCGCGACTTGGCGGCGCGCAAGATCTATTACGTCTCCGGCGGGCTCGCGAACGTGGGCGCCATCGCGCGCATCCGCGTCACCGCCGGTGAATTGGGCCGCGGCCGCGCGCTGAAGGATCTCCGCGACCGGCTGGCGGGGCGCGATTCCATGCCGCTGCTCACGGCCGCGCAGGTCCGCGAGCTGAAGACCATGCTAGTGGTGCGCCCCCCGGAACAGTTCCGGCGCGCGTTTTTCCTGTGGGCCGGCGTGTTTTTCGCGGCGTTTCTGCTGGCGCATCTCTGGTGGAGCATCCGCGGATTTCGCGGCGATCCGTTGCTGCTACCCGCCGTCCTCGTACTCACGGGCGCGGGGCTGATCCTCATGATCGCCTTGCGCGATCCCGTCCGCGACAACCTGCTGTTCGTGGATTTCGCTCAGGGCGTGGCCGGCGGCGCCGTTCTTTTGGTGGTTTCGAGCGCCCTCGATTTCGAACGCCTGTTGGGCAAGCTGAGCTTCGTTCCGCTGCTCGCCAGCTTTACGCTATCCGTGCTTCTGATCGTGTTCGGCAACGGCCCGGGAACGAGCGACGCCAAGGTCAACCTG
>PLGA01000419.1:0-1756 GCA_003139735.1 Bryobacterales bacterium
GGCAGCCATTCTTCCAGTTCGTGGCGCATGTTGGCCAGGGTGGCGCGCGCGCCGGTCAGCTTGTGCACGTTCTCGGCGTGGAAATTGCCGCCTTCCGGGCTGATGAGAATGGAGTAGATCGCCTCCGCGTCGCGCTCGGAGAACTGCAACTGGTCTTTCGCGGAAAGGTTCTTGTAATTGGCGACGCCGATCACCAGCGCGTAGGAGCGTGGAATGGCGACGGCGGTTGGGACCGTCTCCGTGGCGGTTGGCGCGCCGCTTTCATACTTCAGGTCGCGTTGTTGCGTTGGCTGCGGCGGCGTCTGCGCGGCCAGCGCCGCAGCCAGAATGGCGAAGATGCAGGCGATCTTCATAACATTACCGGTGCGCCAAACGAAACTCGTAGATTGCCGGCGCGGTAAGCGGCACAGGCGATGCCACCACCGAGACATCCTTTTCGCGGATGAACACCAGTTGGCGCGAGCCCGAGGCAGGCGTAGCGCTCAGGTTGTCCGGCAGCTTGTCCGCCGGGGGCGCTTCTTTCGCTCCGGCCGAGCTATCCACGCATTCGCCGCGCGCCTTGAAGATGGTGTCGTCGCAGCGGGGTATCAGGCGCGGCGGCGCGGCGCCTGGCTTCGGCGGCGGCGGCAGCGGCTGATATTTCGGCTGCGCACCCAGCGATAGCGGCGTGACCATCCAGTACAGGACGTCGTAGCCGGGCGGCCCGGCCACGCGGAACCAGCCCTGGGTGGCAGGCACCACGTACTCTTTTCCGGCCTCGATTCGGTTCTGTTGCCCGGTGTCCTCCCGAGGGAAGAGGGTCTGGTAATCGCCCGACGTCGCCTGGTTCATGACATACAGGTATCCGTCGAAGTTGGTGTGGAACCGGAAGCGGACGCGGTCGTCTTGCGCGAAGACCAAACCGGGGTCTTCCACTTTCCAGACGTCGCCCTGCAGGCACTCTAGAGTGATTTCCATGCGATGAGGCCCTTGAGCGAGGGTCTTGGGCTGGCCGGCCGCGCAGCCGGCGGCCGCCCAGGCAATTATCGCCGCGAGCATCGGAAACAGCGAGGTTCTCAGATTCATGGCGACCTCCGTCTCAATCCTTAGGGCCTTATTGGTGCTTCAATACGAAATCCGCGACCAGGCGCGAGTCGGGGCTGCCGGTGCGGTTGAGAACGTAAACGGCGTTCTCCTTCTTCTCACCCGGCGTGCTGTCATCCACCGTCTCGAAAACCAGGTCCCGCGCGTAGACCTCGCCGCGCAGGCGGCTGACCAGGGGGTCGCCCAGCGGGCCGGCTTGCGCCATCATCGTCCGCCCGCTGGGCTGGGGAGCAGCGCCGTCGGGGGGCGCGCTTCCGCTGCCGAGCGAGTAAATCAACTGCTCCAGGTTGGGCTCGGGCTGCCGCGAGAGCACGATGAAGAGCTTCTCCTCGCCGGGCTGCTGGTCGAACGCGAACCGGCCGGGCGGCGAAGGGATGGTGCACTGGCGGCCGCTTTCGACGCGATTGTTCCCGCCGGCGATTTCCGCGGTGGGGAATAAAATCTTCCAGGCGCCGCTGGCCCCCTTCATCGCAACGTACAGGTAACCGGCGTCGTTGGCTTCCACGGCAACCCGAATCCGGTCGCCGGAGTGGAAGACGGTGTCCGCCGCAACTTCGCGGTAGTCGTCCGAGCCGTTGTTGCGCAAGATGCTATAACGGAGCCCCAGAGGCTTCCCCACATACGCGGCCTGGAGGATCTGCGCGCCGCCGGAGAGGACTGGGGGCGGGACGGC
>PLGA01000419.1:1786-4762 GCA_003139735.1 Bryobacterales bacterium
GCGTAGAACAAATCGCGGGCGGAAAGCTTGGCCGGCTCCGGCGCGCCGGTTTGGGCGGATAGAGCAGTGACTCCCAAGACTAGAGACAGGAGCGTTTTTTCAAGCGGCATGCCGTACCTCCCCGAAATCCTCGGCGATATTTACGCCTTTCCATTCTGCCACAAAGGATATATCATTATACGATCATGAGGGAAACACCGCGAACCGGAGGGGCGGCTCGAGCTTTATGCGTGCTGCTCGCGGAGCTTGTCGTACTGCAGTCATGGCCTATTCCGCTACAGGCCCAGGACCAGCAACCGGCGACACTGAGCATTTCGATCCTCGAGGGAGAAGGGTCCGTCAATAACATCCGCCAGCGCGTGGCGCGGGAAGCCATGGTCCAGGTGGATGACGAGAACCACAAGCCGGTTGCCGGAGTGTTGGTTACGTTCTCTCTGCCGGATCGCGGCGCCAGCGGCGTTTTTTCGAATGGGACCCGCAGCCTCAGCGTAACCACCGACAACGCCGGGCACGCCGTAGCGCAGGGCATCGTGCCAAACAAAGTGGCCGGCGACGTGCAAATCCACGTGGTCGCGCAATTCAGGAACCTGAACGCCGACGCCATCATTCACACCCAGAATGCCGTGGTGGCCGGCTCCGCGGGCGGCGCGGCGGCCAGCGCAGGCATTTCCGGGAAAGTCCTGGCGCTCATCATAATCGCCGCTGCAGCGGGCGTTGCGGGAGGCGTGATCGCCGCCACTCGCGGCGGTGGATCGTCGTCGCCGCCGCCCGAGACCATTACCGCCGGGACGGCCACCGTTGGCGCCCCGCCCACCACGGTTCAGCCAAGAAGAAAGCACTAACCGCAAAGGAGGCCTTCGTGACTTCAAGCTTGCTCCTGCAGACCGTGACGGCGGTTCTTTCGGCCGGTTTGGCGTTCGCCGCCGACAGCGCCGTAGCCACCCTGAGCGGCCCGCGCCTGGGGTTAGTCTTCGATCCGGCAGCCGGGGAACTGCGTCCGATCAGCGGCATCGCAGGCGCGGCGATGACAGGCGAACCGCTGAGCTTGGGCTTCATCATTGCGCGCGCCGCGATCTCGCCCACCGGGAACGCCGCCCTCGTGGTGGAGGCGAGTTCTTCGGTGGCGTTGGTCCATGCGACCGGAGGCGATTGGGTGGCGGCCTCGCTCGACGAAGTGCAGCCGGCGCCGGACCAAATGGTCTTCAGCCCAAGCGGAGCCGCCGCCGCCCTTTATTACGCAATGGGGCGCGTGCAGGTCCTCACCGGCCTGCCTGGCGCGGCCAGCGTAGCCGGGGAAATCGACGTGTCCAGCCTGCCGGCGCCCGTTACGGCGATGGCTGTAGACGATACCGGCAGCTTCTTGCTGATGGCCGCGGGCCAGGCGGAGCCGGTCTCCCTGTACCTGGTTCCGTTGGGTTCAGCCCCGAGCCTGGTGACCACCTTCCGCAGCGTTTCGGCTCTACAGCTTTTCGACTCAGGCCAGCAAGCCCTGGTAACCGACGCTCTGGCCTCGACCGTATACCAAATTACGGACCCGGCGGGAGCGGCGGCGCTCCAGATAGTCGCCTCGCCGAGTGACGGAATCCAGGGACTGGTGGCCGCGGAGAGCGACGCGGCCGGTCAGCGCGTATTCGCCGCCACCGCCGCGGGGACCGTGTTCATTTTCGACCGCAGCGTCGGCGCCGCGACGACGCTCGATTGCGCCTGCGCGCCGGCTGGGTTGTTCCCGCTCACTGGCGCCGCGACATTCCGGCTGACGGAGCTTGCCGGCGGACCGCTCCAGGTGCTCGACGCAAGTGGCGCGCCGCGCATCGTCGCCGTGCCGCCTCCCACCCGCGCGGCGCGTCCGAGGAAGCCGCAATGAGACGCCCGATCCTTTCGGCTCGCCGCCTGGCTCTATGCCTGACGCTGTGCGCGCTCCCGCTATGGGGGCAGAACCCAACGATCTCGCCGGCCACTCTTCCCAACGGGCTTTTGGGCAGCGCATATTCGCAGACGCTCACAGCCTCCGGCGGATATGGAGCGGGCACTTACTCTTTCTCGCTGAACTCCGACCTTGGGTCTCTGCCGGCCGGCCTTAAGTTATCCGCCGCCGGCGTTCTATCGGGCACGCTGACGCCAGCGGGGACATTTACCTTTACGGTGCTGGTCACAAGCACCGAGACCAGTGCCGTTGCCTACTTCCCGCCGCTCACCGGATCGCAGGCTTTCACCATTGTGGTGGTTCCGGCGCCGCCGAACATTACGATTTCGGGCCTGCCGGCTTCGGCCACGCCTGCCACGCAGCCGGTGCTGGGCGTGAGCGTGGGCAGCGCGTATCCGTCGGCCATTCAGGGCGAGATCACTCTGACATTCGCGCCCACATCCGGCGCGGACGACCCCAACGTGCAGTTCACGACCGGCGGCCGGACAGTCACGTTCCAGGTCCCGGCGGGGTCCACCGCGGCGCAATTCACAGGCAACGCTCCCGGCGTGGGAACCGGCACGACAGCCGGCACGATCACGCTCACATTGACGCTGACGGCGGCAGGCGTCAATATCACCCCGACGCCGGCGCCTACCGACGTCCTGACCGTGGCTGCGAGCGTGCCGACGATCACCAGCGCGACGTTCGTCCCTACCAGCGGAGGCTTCAACCTCTTGATCGTGGGTTTCTCAACCCCGCGCAACATGACCTCGGCGGCTATCGCCTTCACGCCCGCTCCAGGCGTCACGCTGGCCGGCAACAATACCACCGTGTTGCTGAGCCAGGTCTTCACCACGTGGTATGAGAGTTCCGCGTCGGCCCGATACGGCAGCATGTTCTTGCTGACCATCCCGTTCACGGTCCAGAACGGCACGAACCCGCAGGCGCCGGTTGCATCTGTGTTGGTTGTGCTTGCCAATTCGCAGGGCAATTCGGCTGCGGCCGGGGTTGCCTTCTAGGGACGCTTCGGCGCTTGAGAGTGAACGCGGACCGTTGCACGGGTTTGGTGG
>PLGA01000652.1:0-1413 GCA_003139735.1 Bryobacterales bacterium
ATTATGGTACGCGTACCATAATGAGGATTATGGTGAGTCCCGCGTCATGTTGAGACCGGCGTCGCGGGTTGCGCGTGCTCATCGACGGGCAGCCTATTTTGCGGCCCCGAGCTTTCCATAACGCCGACTGTTGAAATAGCTGAATTCCTCCCCCGGTTTCAATCCAGGAAAGGAATTCACGATGTTTTCGAACTGGTTCTCCGGTGACGATCTCGAACGCTATCGAACGTCAGCACACAAACGGCGTATCGACGCTATCGCAAGCAGTCTGCTGCGACTGCAGTACGCGAGCGAGGTGATACGCCAGCATCTGCATGAGTGGTTGCGCTTCTCTCTCAGCCTTGACGCGAAGGCAGGCACGCCGTTGCCAGGGCCGAACGCGGAGATTGTGCGGCAGTACGTAGCCCAGCGCGTGGCGGGTTGCAGCGCCAGCTGATCCCGCGTTCTTCGGGCCTCCGTCAGGATCTTTCTGGAGGCGGATGAGCAAGGGCGCTTTCGCCGTCGCGTTGGCTGCCCGCCTTTTACCCCGGCGTGGTTCGGCCCGATTCTGACACTGTACCTGCAGTTCGTGCGGGACCATCGCGGGCTGGCTCAGAAGACAGCAAGGAAGTACATCCAAAAGCTGTCGGCGTTCGCTCAATACCTGGAGGGCGCCAGTGTGACCCAACTCAGTTGCATCACGCCCGGGCACGTTCGAGAGTTTTATGAAAACGCCGGCCACGGCGGGCCGCGGCGCTCGTATGGTTCGACCCTCCGCGTCTTCTTTCGCTGGGCAGCCGTCCAAGGCTGGGTCGCGGACTCCCTGGGCGATGCAGTTCCACGGCCGCGACAGTATCGCCATGTGAACCTTCCGGATGTGCTCAGCACAGCAGAGGTCGAGCGCATTCTGGCCGCGGTAGACCAATCGACCGCCCTCGGCCGCCGAGATTACGCGATCCTTCTTCTGGCGGCCCGCTATGGGTTGCGCCCTTGCGATATTCGACAGCTCACGCTCGATGATATCGGCTGGCGCGCCGGGCGCATTGATCTCCGGCAACTCAAGACCGGCAGACCTCTTGCACTTCCGCTTTTGCCTGACGTGGCACAGGCACTCAGCGCATATATCCGCAACGGGCGCCCGGCTTCATCGGTCCGCACCATCTTTATACGGCACTGTGCACCTTTCGAACCGTTCGCTCCAGAGAACAACTTGACGGTGAACATGCGAGGAGCCCTTCAGCGTGCTGGCCTTGCCGGACGGTCTGGCCGGCGGGGTCTCTACCTGTTCCGCCACACACTTGCCACGCGGTTGCTGGCCGCTGGCCGTCCCCTCAAAACAATCGCCGATGTCCTGGGCCATGCTTCCACCGAGACCACGTACGGGTACGCCCGGGTCGACCTGGCAGGACTCCGTGGGGTGGCCATCTCCGAAGA
>PLGA01000652.1:1452-2896 GCA_003139735.1 Bryobacterales bacterium
ACCCCCGCAATTGTGCACGACTACGTCGCCCGAAAGGGCACTGAATCGGAGACGACACGCGCGCACCGCCTGACGCTCATCCGGGAGGTCTGCCGCTTCCTGCGCTTGGACGATGCCCGCGTGGTCGTCCCGGATCGCAGGTCCTTACGGATTGTGCGACAGAATTTTGTGCCGCGCGTGTTCAGCCGAGATGAGGGCAGGCGTTTCCTTCAAGGCTGTGCCCAACTGCCGCCCGGGCAGGGGTCTCCCGTACGTGCTGCGGTCCTTGGCACCGCGTTGCGCCTCCTTTACCTGGCCGGGCTACGAGCGGGAGAACTGCTGCGGCTTACGCAGGACGACCTCGATCTAGATACCGGCGCCCTGCATATCCGTCACAGCAAGTTCAACAAATCGCGGGTGGTGCCCCTCGCACCGGATCTGGTCCAGCGCATCGTTCAGTGCCGCATCTCTGCGGCGCAGAGCTACGGGCCCTGCCGCCCGGACACACCGCTATTCCCCAGCCCGCGCGGAGGTCGGTATTCCATCACCGCGCTCCGCGGGGCGTTCCATGATGCACTGAAAATCGCCGGCATTAAACGGACAACGGATAGCCGTATTCGGCTCCATGACCTGCGCCATTCCTTTGCGGGTCTTCGACTTCTACTGTGGTGTGAACAGAATGTCGACCTCGATGCTAAGTTGCCACTCCTGGCCGCGTATCTTGGACATGTTGGGTTGGCCAGCTCGCAGCGCTACCTCCAATTGACTCGGGACCTCATGGGCGAAATCACCAGACGACACCAAGCTCGGTTCGGCTATCTCATCCAGGACGGGAATCGCTGATGAAGGTCACACCGCTAGCCACCCTGTTGTCCACCTTCTTCCTTCGGTATCTAGCCGTCGAGCGGGGCGTCAGCCCTCACACAAGCACCTCATATCGGGACGCAATAAAGCTGTTGCTCCAGTTCTCGGCAACCCGGGCCAGACGCTCGGTCGACCAACTGGCCATCGATGATCTCAATGCTCCAGTGGTTCTGGACTTCCTGAGCCATCTGGAAACCAGTCGCGCCAACACGGTCCGCACGCGCAACGCGCGACTGGCCGCCGTTCAGACGTTCTTCCGCTATGTCGCCGGCCAACAGCCGTCACTGGCAGCTCTGTGCAGCCCGATTCTGGCTATTCCGGCGAAGAAGGCACTCCACGCAGTGCTGGGTTATCTCAGCGAGCAGGAGCTTGGCCATTTGCTGGCGCAGGTTGATCGCACGGCCAGACACGGAGAACGTGATTACGTGCTTCTCAGCGTGCTCTACGACACCGGCGCTCGTGTTCAAGAACTTCTTGACCTGAAGCCGCGTCACTTCCACCTGGATACGCCACCATTCGTCCGCTTACGTGGCAAAGGACGACGTGAACGGCTATGCCCCTTGCTGCCGCAATCGGCTCAACTCGTTCGCAGGTTCCTGGT
>PLGA01000547.1:0-161 GCA_003139735.1 Bryobacterales bacterium
GTGGATACGATGGGCGCGCGCCAGGGATCGACCGTGATGGTGACGACCGAGAACGAACCGTTGCGCAAGGCGGTGGGGAATACGACTCCCGTGCGCCTGTTGGTGGCCGGCATCGTGGACGAGGTTTACCGCGCGCCCGCACGCGCAGGCGAATCGCCTGC
>PLGA01000547.1:305-3477 GCA_003139735.1 Bryobacterales bacterium
CCGTTCTGGCCGGGGAATGTCCCGGTGGACGCGTATTGCGCGCTGATCGCGGAGAACATCGAGTATCATCCGCCAAAAAGGGAAATCTTCAGTCCGAAAGGCTAGACCATGACGAGTTTCGATCTCACGGCATATCGGGTGGTAACCGCGGAGGANNGTGCGCGCGGGGTCCCGGGACGTGTTGGTGCGCGAAGGCGCGATCCTGACGCCTTCGGCGCGCGACGCCATTTCGGCCAAAGGGATTGCCCTCAAGACGCAAGCCGGTGGCGGGAGCGCGGCGCCCGCGAACAAGTGGCAAGCGCTGCTCGATTCCCCCGAAGCCGCGCCCATCAAGGCGGAAATTGTGGATGTGGGGCGCAAGCTGTGGCAGCGGCAATACGTGGACGGCAACGGCGGCAACATCTCCTACCGCATCGCCGAGGACGCGGTGATCTGCACGCCCACGCTGGTCAGCAAGGCCGACCTGAAACCGGAGGACCTGTGCCTGGTGGATCTCACGGGCAAGCAACTCGCCGGGGGGAAGCCGCGCACGAGCGAAATTCTGCTGCACCTGGAGATTTACAAATCGGTTCCGCAAGCCAAGGCTGTGGTGCATTGCCATCCGCCGCACGCCACGGCGTACGCGATCACGGGCCGCGTGCCGCCCACCTGCGTCATTCCCGAATACGAGGTGTTTATCGGGAAAGTGGCGCTCACTCCTTACGAAACCCCCGGTACTCAGAAATTCGCAGAGACGGTGATCCCGGTGGCGCGCGACCACAACACGATTCTGCTGGCCAATCACGGCATCGTGTGCTGGGCGGATACCCTGACGCACGCGGAATGGTTCGTGGAAGTGGTGGACACTTACTGCAGGACGCTCATGCTGGCAAGCCAGCTTGGCACACCGGTCACGCACTTCGGCGAGGACAAGGCTAGCGACCTGATTGGGATCAAGCAGAAACTGGGTCTGCCCGACGAGCGGATCGGCATGAAGGAGTGCCAGCTCTGCGATCTGCCGGAGCAGCCCGGCGGCATTTCCATTCCGCCCCGCACGTGCTCGACGGCTCCCGCAGCGCCGCCGGCCGAGGACGTCGAGAGCATCGTACAGGCCGTGACGGACGCCGTGATGGCGGCGCTTGACAAGTCGAAGGCATGAAAGCCGCCGGCCGCCAGTTACGCATCCGCGGGCTCCTGGAATCGCAGGAGTTTATCGACCTGGGCACGCTCTGCAGGGAACTGGACGCTTCGGAATCCTCGGTGCGGCGCGACCTGATCGCCATCGAAAAGGAAGGCCTGTTGAAGCGCGTGTACGGCGGCGCGATGGCCGTGGAGCCGCGCGGACACGACCTGGATTTCGATTGGCAAAGCACGCGCATGGCGGAGGAGAAGCGGCGCATCGGCGCGATGGCGGCGGGCCTGATCGAGGACGGCCAGGCGGTGATCCTGGACGGCGGTTCCACGGTGGCTTGCGTGGCGCGTGCGCTCAAGAACCACTCTCTGCAAGCTATCACCAATTCGCTGCCGATCGCCGAGCTGTTCAACGATTCGCGCGAGATTGAAGTGACGCTGACGGGCGGTTATCTGTACCCGCGCCTGCGGCTGATGGTGGGACCGCTGTGCGAGCAGATGCTGNNACGTGCTGATCATGGGCATCGGCGGGGTGACGGAGGCGGGCTTCAGCAATAGCAACACGCTGGTAGTGAGCCACGAGCGCAAGATGATCGAAGTGGCGCGCAAGGTGATTATTGTGGCCGACCACACGAAGTTCGGGCGGGCGTCGATGATTCATCTGGCGCCGCTCGAAGTGGCGGATATTGTGGTTTCGGACGCGGCGCTGGCGGTGGAGTACCAGGACATGCTGAAAGGGCATGGGGTGGAAGCGCTGCTGGCGTGAGGGGGGCNNAACCAGGCGACACGCGCTCAATTGCCGGCGAACACGGTTTGCAGAAACGCCTTCTCAATGGGCCAGCGGCCGAGCACGCGGGGGCCGTCGGCGCGAAAGAGGCCGGCGGCCAGGACACCGCTTAAGCCGGCCGGATCGGGTTGCTGGTGCTCCTTGGCCAGGGCATCGCGCAAAAGGGTGGTAGCGGCGGTCAGGCGCGACGCGATTTCCACGGCATCGGCCGGCTTGCGGCAACGGATATCGAGCGTGGCGGCGATGCGGCCGGCTTCGGGGGTGAAGGCGAGCGTGACGGAATCGGCTTGTCCCATGGCGTCCGCAAACGGACGCGCGCCTGGGGGCAGGCTGTCCTCCGATCTCAACGTGGAAGCGGGGATGGACAGCCAGAGAGGGGCGGCGGGGATCTCCATACCGTCCGACGGGGCCGGCGCGGACATGCGCAATGCGGCGCTATCGTCCTGGCTCACGGCGAGCGCCATCAGGTTCGACCGCAGGGGAAAGAAGGAGATCAGGCGATCGGGCGCGCTGCCGGTCAGGCGGCATAGGGAGTCGGCGCATTGGCCGTTCTGGCTGCGGACGTAAGCGTCCAGGCTTCTCCAATCGAAGCGCCCTCGCAACAGGAGGAATTTGCCGCTGGGTGAGAAGGACACGACGGCCACATCCAGGTCGCGCGCGTAGTCGAAGCGGGTCCTTTCGACGAAGCTACGGTATTCGGGGTCCTGCCCCACGGTGGAACCGTCGAGCAGTTTTAGAATGCCGGCGCGGCGCAGGGCGTCGAAATCGATGTAGGCGATCAAGGCATCGCGCCTGGGCAATCGCGCGATCAGGGCAGCGGGACGGAGNNGGACGGAGCGCGCGGGAGCGGAGCCAGAGCGCGCCTACGGCCGCCAGCAGGCAAAGAACGGCGGCTGCCAGGACGGCCAAACGGGCGCTCGGTTTGAATCTCACCCCCGCAGTATGGCACAGGAAGGCGGGGTCAGGCGACGGCTTGAGCGAACGGCGCGCGGGCCTCTTTCCACAGCCGCAGGTAGGGCTGGAGGTCGCGCATCAACTGGGCGAAATCGGCGAGCTTGAGAGATTGGGCGCCGTCGCTGAAGGCCTTTTCGGGACAGGGATGGACTTCCACGACCAGGCCATCGGCGCCGATGGCGACCCCGGCGCGGCAGAGGGCGGGTATGAGACTACGCTTGCCGGTGGCGTGACTGGGGTCGAGGATCACGGGCAGATGCGTCAGTTCGTTGAGAGCCGGCACGGCCGCGATATCGCAGGTGTTGCGGGTGTAGGTTTCGA